>CAIYZX010000104.1 GCA_903930745.1 uncultured Chloroflexota bacterium
CATGCCGCCCACGACCACGTCGCAGGCGATCCCCTCGCAGTGCGAGTTGACGATGTGGATGACGTTGTCGAGCCGCATCGAAGCCTCAGGTCTCCAAGGTGCCGGGTTGACGGGTGGCCGATAGCCGGGTGGCAGGGCGGGGCGGTGGTGGGACCGCGGTGTAGCCGCAAGTACAATTGTACCCGCGCAGACCCCCGCCCGCGAGACCTACTGCGGCAGGCTCAGCCTGGACATCCGGCCGCCGTCGATGGTCCAGACCTGACCCGTGACGAACGACGCCTCATCGGACGCCAGCCATGCCACCAGGGCGGCCACCTCTGACGGCGAGCCCGTGCGGCCCACCGGGTGGATCTTCCCGATGTCCTGCCTGAACCGCACCGGGTCCGGCATGGACTCCACGAACGCCACGTTGAGGTCCGTGTCGATCCAGCCGGGTGCCACCGCGTTGCATCGGACGTCTCGGCTCTCGTCCACGGCCACCGCGCGGGTGAGGCCGTGCACGCCGGCCTTGGACGCGGAGTACGCCGCGTGTCCCGGGTTGGAGCCCAGCCCCTCGATGGAGCCGATGTTCACGATGCTGCCGCGGACCGGCCGCAGGTGCGGCAGGGCGTGCTTGATGAACAGGAATGGCGCGGTGAGGTTGACCATGATCGTGCGCTGCCAGTCGTCGAGCGACATGGCCTCCGCACGGGCCTCCTGCATCACGCCCGCGTTGTTCACGAGGACGTCCAGGCGGCCGGCGCGGGCCACCACCTCGGCCACCACGCGCTCGGGCGAGGCGGGATCGGTGAAGTCCGCCTCCACCCACTCGAAGTCCGGGTCCGCGCCACGCTGGGCGGTGAAGACCCGGGCTCCCTCGGACGCGAGGCGCTGGGCGATGGCGCGACCGATGCCGCTGCGCCCGCCGGTGACGAGCGCGACCTTGCCTTCGAAGCGGCTCACTTGACCGGCTTGCCTCCGTTGACCTCGACGATGGAGCCGCACATGTAGCGGGCGTCCTCGGAGGCGAGGAAGAGGATCACGTCCGCGATCTCCTCGGGGTCCGCCACGTGGCCGATCGGCACGGACTTGCCCAGCTCGGCGATGGCGGTGTCCGGGTCGAAGCCGCGCTTGGCGAAGCCCGTCCGGAGCATGGGGGTGTTGACCTCGTTCGGGGCCACCGCGTTGATGCGGATCCCCTGGTGGGCGTGGTCCATGCCCATGCACTGCGTGAGCGACGCGAGGGCCGCCTTCGTCATGCAGTAGACCGCGTGGTTGGGTCCGGGGCGGAGGCCCCAGCAGGACGCGGTGTTCACGATGGCGCCGCCGCCGGCCTCCGCCATGATGTTGATCGCGGCGCGGCTGACGCGGAACGGGGCCTCCATGTTGACGCCCACGGACAGCGCCCAGTCCGCGTCGGAGGTCTCCGAGACGGGGCCACGGGTGATGACGCCCGCGTTGTTGATCACGATGTCCAGGCGACCCAGCGCGGCCACCGCGGCGCCCGGGAGCCCATCGGCGTACGCGGGCTCCAGGAGGTTGCCCGGGAGGTGTGCATCGGCCGCAACGGCAGACGTGTCGCGATCCGCGACGGCCACCTTCGCGCCCTCGGCGCGGAACTTCTGCACGACGGAGAGGCCGATGCCGCCCGCCGCCCCCGTCACGAGGACAACCTTGCCTTCGAACCTGCCCATGGGAATCTCCTCGATGCCCGATGCGATCGGGTGCCTGGGTGCGGAGCCTGTGTGGGCAGGCGCGCCGTCTTCAGTTGTGCGCGGGGTGCACGTGCGGGCGCGTCGCGGCGCCCGCCCGGCGCGTCAGGGAACGGTGACGCCCCCGTCATCGATGTCCCAGGTGATGCTGGCCTCCACGGACACGATGCCCGGGACCATCGCCAGCAGCCGGCCGATGACCTCGGCGGTTGACCGCTTGATCACCACGCCGCTGACCTTGGCGACGCCGTTGACCACCTTGACCTCGAACTTCTCCGGGTCCAGCCACATCTCGCGGATGATGACCTCCTTGCGAATGGTCTCCTCCAGCTCGGCGTCTGACTGGACGAACGCCCGGACCAGGTCCGCACGCGAGACGATGCCCAGGAGCCTCCCCTCGGCATCCACCACCGGCAGGCGGTTCACGTGGTTCGTGACCATGATCTCCGCGACCGCGCGGATCGCCCGGAACGGCTCGATGGTGAGGACCGGGGAGGTCATCGCCTCGCCGGCGGTCCTGGCGTCCGCCTTGGGGTTGCGGGCCGCCTTGGCCTCCCTCTTGCCGTCGATGCTGGCCTCGCTCCAGTGGCCGGCCTCGCGGGCGAGGAAGTCACCCTCGGACACGATGCCCACGACCCTGCCATCGGCATCCACCACGGGCAGGCCGCTGATGGACTTCTCCACGAGGATGCGGGCAACCTCGGCGAGGGACGTCTCGGGGCTCACCGTGATGACGTCGCGCGTCATCAGCTGCTCAACGGACTGCATTGTCTCTCCCGGCTTCGTGATGGACGATCAGCGTGAAGGGGGTCAGGAGGCCTCGCGGACGCGCCTGGCGGCGGCGGCACCGGTGGCGGCGGCGGTCTCGGTGTACCACGTGCCAAGGAAGTCGCCGGCCAGGTGGATGCGACCCGTGCGCTGGGTGATGGTGGACTGCAGCTTGCTCCGCCCAACGCGCGGGTAGCAGGTGCCGTGGCTCCAGCGGTGGATGACCACGTCCTCGATCACGTCACGCAGCTGCGGATAGATGTCCACGAGGTCCGCCCTGTAGCGTTCGGCGATCTCGGCGTCCGGCACGTCGGCCAGGGCGCGCGCATCGTTGGCGGCGCTGTACACCATCAGGCTGCCGCCCTTGGCGCGACCCCCGGTCTCACCGGTGCGGCGGGCGTTCGCCGTGTTGAACATCATGGAGAACGACCGGCGCGGCGTGGCGAGCGCGTACAGCTCGTCCCAGGGCATCGGCGAGGTCTCGTTGGTCAGCACGGCGCCCACAACGTACGGGCCATACCTGATGAAGTCGAGGGCCGCCTGGAGGTCTTCGGGCAGTCCGGCGACGATCTTTCGGGTCACATGGGCCTGCGTCGCGACGATCGCATGGGCCGCTCGGACCTCGTGCTCGGTGCCGTTCTCTGTCCAGCGGACCGTCACGCCGTCCTTGTCCTGCTCCACGTGCGTGGCGGCGGCGTTCAGGTGGACGCGATCGCCCAGGGCCGCCGCCATGTTCTGCGTGAACGTGGCGGAGCCGCCCATGATGTTCCGCGAGAGGCCGGACTTGCGGTCCCAGACCTGGTGGAAGTACCCGATGCCATAGCCCGCGGCCACCTCGGTGGTCTCGCCGGACGAGCGGGTGACGGTGGCGCTGAAGAGGTCGCGCACGTCGCGCGGCACGTTTCCCAGGAAGTCGCTGAAGCTCTCGTTGTCGCGGAAGCCCAGGATCCGGACCTGGCGGTCCGCCGGATCCTCGCCCGGGATGGGCTCCGCCACCTGGCCGTACTTCCAGACGGCGTAGCGGAGGCGCAGGCCCGTGGTGATCAGCGAGATGCGCGCATCCAGGGTGAGCGGGAGACGGAACGGGAAGGTCTCGATGCCGCCGGAGGTGAGGGTCTTGCCGTTGAGGTTGACGGACGCGAGGCGGCCACCCACCTGCTTGGCGGTGGTGTTGCTCTCCGTGAGGAACCGGTCCGTGACGGAGCCCGGACCGCTGAAGACGTGGCCGCCCCAGTTCAGCCAGTTGTCGCCGCGGCGCTCGGAGCGGAGTCGGCCGCCCACGCGGTCAGCGGACTCCAGCACGATCACGTTGCGATCGCGCAGGTCCCACGCGGCACACATGCCGGCGAGGCCACCACCCACGATGACGGCGTCAAGCCGCTCGTTCGTGTCCAAGGTTCAGTGCTCCAATCAGAGAGGGGTGCCGGGGTTGGCGGCACCCCTGGATGTCGCGTGTGCCCGGGCGGCGTTGTCCCCACCCCTGGCCGGTCGCGCAGACCGGCTCAGGAGAAGTAGGCGGCCGGCAGCTTGCGGACCTCTGCCTCGATGACCGCGCGCTGCTCCTTCGTCAGGTTGACGCCGGGGGAGCGGACGGGGCCCGGGTTGTGGCCCAGGATGTCGCACATGGCCTTGACGGCGCCCGCGTACGGCACGCTCGCGACGGCAATCGTGAACGGGAGCATCTCGCGCCAGAGCGCGACGACCTCGGTGTCCCTGCCCGCCCTGGCGGCCTTGATCATCGTGGCGTAGGCCGGCGTGGCGAAGTTGAACGCGCCCGAGACCAGTCCGGTGGCACCCAGCAGGAGCGCGGTGGGGATCAACACCTCCTCGCCGATGAAGAGGCCGATCCGGTCCCGGTAGTTGCTGACGAGGCTGGACAGGATGAAGGGCTCCTGGCTGGAGTCCTTCACGTACTGCACGGTGGGGTTCTCGTCCGCCAGGGCCACCATCTGCTCCGGGGAGAGGCGGAGATGCGTGCCGGGAGGGAAGTGGTAGAGCATCACCGGCAGGTCCGTCGCCCGGGCGATCAACCCGTAGTACTCGCGGGTGCTGTTCCAGTCCGGCACGTCGTAGAACGGCGTCGCGACCATGACGGCGTCCGCGCCAACCTCCTTGGCGTGCACGGTATGGCGGATCGCCTCACCCGTGGACAGGCCGGTTGTGTTGGCGACGACCGGGACTCGGCCCGCGGTCTGGGAGACGGTGACCTCCACGACGCGGCGGCGCTCGGCCTCGGAGAGCGAGGTGAACTCGCCCGTGCCACCGCAGGCGAGGATGCCGTCAACGCCGGCAGCCACCTGGCGGTCGATGTGAGCCCGCAGCTCCTGCTCGTTGATCTCCGAGCCGTCGGCGGTGAACGGGGTGATGATGGCGGCGATGGAGCCCTGCAGACCCATGGGCGGAGCGTCTCCTTGCGATGGTGGCGGGCGGCCTCGCAGGCGCACCCTCGGCGGTTGGACCCAGTGCCGTGTGGGCGGCGAAACGACTCGGTGCCGTGTGGGCGGCGAATGGAGCGGGGCCACCCGGTGGGCGGCCCCGATGTTCGGCTGCTAGGACTTGGCGCCCGGCGCAGCGGCGGAGCCGGAGCCCGCTCCCGCGAGGGCGGTGGACTGCGGGCCGTCAAGCCTGTGGCCCAGGCCGCGGACCAGGCCGGCGAAGCCGTCGGGCCGGAACAGCATGACGAGGACCAGCAGCAGGCCGTAGAAGACCAGGTACAGGCCCGGCAGGCCGGCGAACTGGACCTTGGTCAGCTCAACGGCGATGGACATGGGGAACGCGATGATCGCCGGGCCCCAGAGGCTGCCGCGCCCGCCGATGTACGCGATCGCGAGGATCTCGATCGTGTGGGGCGTGTTCATGACCGCGGGGGTCAGGATCCCGTAGTAGTGCGCATAGAAGACGCCGAGGATGCCGGCGAACGCGCACGAGATCGTGAAGTTGGCGACCAGGAACTTGGTGGGGTTGATGCCCGAGGCGCGGGACGCCTGCAGGTTCTGGCCGATCGCGCGGAACGCGAGGCCAACCCGGGACCGGATGATCAGGCCAAGCACCACGATCGTCAGGACCAGGATCGCGAGGATGATGTAGTAGTACGGCATGTTGTCGGTCGTGTTGAGAAGCGACGGGACCGCGAGGCCCAGGGAGCCCCGGGTGAGATCCGTGAGATTGCGCGCCACGCCCATCAATGCGAGGGCGACGAACCATGTCATGACCGCGGCGTAGATGCCCCGGAGCCTGAGCGTCAGGGCGCCCGTCAGGAGGCCCAGCAGACCGGCGGTCAGGGCGCCGAGCGGGAAGCCCAGCCACGGCGAGACGCCGTACCTGGTCATCAGGATCGCGGAGGTGTAGCCGCCGAGGCCCATGAAGGCCGCGAAGCCGAAGTTGACGACGTCGATGTAGCCACCGGTGAAGTCGAACGCGACGGCGGCGGCGGCCATGAGGGCGGCCCCCACGAGGTAGCGGCGCCAGTCCTCGCCGGTGAACGGAGGGATGAACGGGATGACGATCGCGAGGGCCAGGATGACCACCGCGGCGATCGCCCCGGCGCGTTGCGAAGGACGGCGACCGGTCCGGGTCGCAGGTGTGGTCGAGGATCCGGTCACGACTACTGCTCCCAGATGCCCTTCACTTCGCTGCCGAACAGGCCAGACGGCTTGAAGAGAAGGATGAGGATGATGATCGCGGTGGGCAGGACGTCCACCCAGTCAAGCGAGATGTAGAAGCCCGTGAGCTGCTGGACCATGGCCACGAGGAAGCCGCCGATGATGGCGCCCTGCACGTTGCCCAGACCGGCAAGGATGACCACGTACCAGGCGAGAAGCAGCGGCGTGGTGCCCACGGTGGGGATGAACGGGGTCTGCCAGAGCAGCACGGCGCCCGCCAGTGCAGCCAGGCCGCACGAGAGGGCCAGCGTGAGCTGGTAGATCCGGGTGAGGCCGATGCCGGCCATCTGGGCGCCCGTCTCGTCCATGGAGACGGCGCGCATGGCACGGCCGGTCCGGGTCCGCTGCAGGAAGATCGAGAAGACAACGAGCGTGACCATCGCGATGACGAAGGTCATCAGGCGGTCAATGCCAACTGGCACACCAAGGATCTTGAGCGGCGCCACGTCCCAGTAGCGGCTGATGCCCTTCGGCAGGTTGCCGAAGACGATCATGGCGAGGTTCTCGAGGATGATGCCCACGCCCGCCGTGAGGAGGAAGGTGTTCATCACCCACTGGCCCCTGCTCCGCTGGCGAAGCTGGCGAAACAGGATGAGCTCCAGCGCGACGCCCACCACCGCGCCAACGGCAAACGCGATGACCATGCCCACGAACGGGCCGGCCCACTTGAGAGCGGCGTTCTGCGGGTCACCCTGGATGAGCGACTGGATGGGCCCGAAGATGTACAGCGCGATGAGCGTGCCGATCATGAACAGGTCGCCGTGCACGAAGCTCGGGATGTTCATGACGCCGAAGACGAGGGCGAGGCCGCCCGCCATCAGTGCCCACATGCCGCCCGTGACGAGCGTGTTGACGAGCAGCGATGGGTTCCCGATGGAGACCACGATCATCACCGCGACGGAGACGATCAGGATCAGGGAGGTGAGGTTGGCGTACCGCTTGAGGAGCGGTACCTGCTTGAGGTTGGTGGCTGTGGCGGTCGTCATCGGTCCGTCTCAGATCCCCAGGTACGCTTCTTGGACTTCTTTGTTGTGGAGCAGCTCGTCGCCCGTGCCCTCGAGCACGACCCGGCCCTGCTCGAGCACGTAGGCGCGGTCCACGAGGTGGAGCGTCGTGTTCACGTTCTGCTCCACGAGCAGGATGGTCGTCCCGCGGTGGCTCAGCTGCTTGAGTGCCTCGAAGGCCGCCAGCGTTGGGATGGGGGCAAGGCCAAGGGACGGCTCGTCCACCAGCATCATCGACGGCGACGGCATCAGGCCGCGCGCGATCGCGAGCATCTTGCGCTCGCCACCGGACAGGGTGCCGGCGAGCTGGTTCCGGCGCTCATGCAGGCGCGGGAAGAGCTCGAACACCAGCTCCGCCTGGGAGGCGATCTGCTTCTTGTCCCTGACGGTGTAGGCGCCCACGAGGAGGTTCTCGTAGATCGTCATGCCCGCGAAGAGGTTGGACCCCTCCGAGGAGTACCCGATCCCGAGTCGGCTGATCTCGTGGGGCGCCTTGCCCACGAGGGACTTGCCGTTGAACTCGATCGTGCCGCGCAGCGCGCGAACGTAGCCTGCGATGGTTCGCAGCGTGGTCGTCTTGCCCGCCCCGTTGGGGCCGAGGATGGCGACGAACTCGCCTTCGCCCACCTCGAGCTCGACGTCCCACAAGACCTGCACGAGGTCGTAGCCGGACTCGACGGCGTGTAGCTTGAGCACCCGGACCCTCCGTGTCTCCGATGGTCTACAGGATGATCTGGATGGACTACAGCATGTAGTTGTGGCCGAGGTACGCCTCGCGGACCTTGGGGTCCTGGGCGACCGTGGCCGCATCGCCGTGGGCGATCAGCTCGCCGAACTGCAGCACCGAGAGGGTGTCGCAGAGGTCCATGATCAGGCGCATGACGTGCTCCACCATGAGGATGGTGGTGCCGTCGTCGCGGATCCGGCGGAGCAGCCTGGCGATGTCCACCAGCTCGCTGGGCGTGAGTCCCGCGGCGAGCTCGTCGAGGAACAGGATCTTGGGCTTGCTGGCGAGCGCGCGGGCGAGGTCGAGACGCTTGAGCTGGACCGCGTTCAGCGTGCCGGCCGACGTGTGCGGCGGACGGGGGAAGCCCACGTACTCCAGCATCTCCATGGAGCGATCCTCCACGGACTGGTGGCCCAGGTTGGCGCCGCCGAAGGAGGCGGAGACGGCCACGTTCTCCAGCGCGGACATGCGCGGGAAGGGGCGCGGGATCTGGAACGTGCGGGCCAGACCCATGTGGCACATCCTGTCCGCCGGGAAGCCGGTGGTGTCGTGCCCGTCGAAATGGATGGTTCCCTCGTTGGGCGGATTGAGCCCGGCGAGGCAGTTGAGCAGCGTGGACTTTCCGGCACCGTTCGGCCCGATAAGGCCGAAGATCGAGCCCGCCTCGACGTTGAAGGTGACGTTGTTGACAGCAGTCAGGCCACCAAACCGCTTGGTGACGCCGTTGAGCTCGAGAAGGGCCATCTGTCCTTCCGTTCTAGGCGATGGGGGGCCGGCTTGCGCCGACCCCCCTTGCCAAGTTGGGTTTCGGTGCTAGGGGTGAGCCTGGTAGGCGCCCGCGGCCCCGTTCGGGAAGACAAGGGTGGACTTGCCACCGACCCACTGGACCACCGGGAACACGAAGTGGCCAACGCCACCAACCGGGTTCGGGAGGGACTCAGCGTTGAAGTCGTAGCTGTCCATGACCACGCCCTCGGTGTAGGCGAGCTTGCCGGTCTGGACCTTCTCCTGGGCTTCCTTGTAGATGTTCTCCTGGGTCAGGGAACCCTGGTCGGCGATGGTCGCCTCAAGGATCTTCAGGAAGAAGTGCGCGTAGTCGTACGCGAGGCCCGCGGCCTGGGAGGACGGATCGTTGCCGAACTTGGCCTTGTAGTCGGCCAGGAACTTCTCGGAGCCGGCGCGCCAGAACGGAGCGGAGTCCATGACGTAGTCAGACGCAGAGCCGATGTTCTTGTAGAAGTTCGGGTCCTGCGCGACGCCGTCGGAGACCATGACAGCGGTGTTGCCGGAGTCCTGGACGGCCTTCAGCAGGGCGGCGTTCACGGAGCCGGAGGTCGTGGTGCCGATGAGCACGGAGCTCTTGTCGGTGTTCCACTTGGAGACCAGGGCGGTGAAGTCCGTCGTGGAGAGCGGGAAGATGTCGTAGGACTTCTTCGTCCAGCCGGCGGCGGCAAGCTGCTTGTCGGCGGCCTCGGCGAAGGAGCGGCCCCAGTCCGTGTCCTCGCCCCAAACGGCGTAGGTCTTGTCGGACGGGACGCTGCCGTCGGCCTGGCCGGCGACGAGCCACTCCACGTACGGGGTCACGAGCTGGGACGGGTCAGGCCAGCACTTGCCAATCCAGTAGCCGTACTTGGCCGGGTCGGAGCGCCACTTGTCCGTGACGGTGTTGGCGGCGCCGCAGGAGAAGAAGGACGGCAGCTTGTACTTGGCTGCGACGTCCATCTCGGCGACGGCGACGGAGCTGTTCCAGCCGCCGAGCTGCGCGATGATCTTCTGGCTGACGATGGCCTGCTCCATGGCCGCGGCGCCCTTGGCCGGGTCGGTGCCGTCGTCGATCCAGACCGGGTTGATCTTGTAGTTGCCAACGGTCCAGTTGGCCTCGTCCATCGTCATCTGGATGGCGTTCTTGAGCTCCTGGCCGGACGCAGCAGCGTCGCCGGTGTAGGGGCCTTCGAAGCCGATGTTGATGGTCTCCATTGCGGCCTGGCTGGCCGGTGCCTCGGTCGCGGCCTGGCTGGCCGGTGCCTCGGTCGCCGGGGCCGGGGTCGCCGTGCCGCCACCGCAGGCGGACACGACGATCGCCGCGACGGCCACCAGGCCGGCGAGGCGGTACTTGTTCCCAGAACGGGTCACTAGGACTCCTCCTCCAGAGTTTGCTTACCCGCGGGTTCGGTCCCGGCCGGTGCCGGAACGTTCCCCGTCATAGGGGCCGTACGTGGTGCACCGGGCCTGTCCACGTCCAGGAGGACGGACCCGATGAGCGATTGCCCGGCGACCTCCTGCCGGCACCCGGGGGCGCCGATAGGTGCGTGGTCACCCAGCGGTAAGGCGTGCAGGATAGGCGTTACGCGCCCCGCACGCGGCGGATTTCTGCAGAGATGGCCGGCAGCACCTCGAAGAGGTCGCCGATCACCGCGTAGTCCGCGTCGCCCATGATGGGCGCTTCGTTGTCCTTGTTGATGGCCAGGATCTTCTTCGCACCCCGGCAGCCGGCCATGTGCTGCGTGGCACCGGAGATGCCCGCCGCGATGTAGAGATCCGGCGCGATCTTCGTGCCGGTCTGGCCAACCTGCGCCGTGTGCGAGCGCCAGCCGGCGATCGTCACAGCACGCGAGCAGCCCACCGCGGCGCCAAGGAGACCCGCGAGATCCTCAACCGGCGCGAAGCCGGCCTCGGAGCCCACGCCGCGGCCGCCGGAGACGACGACCTTGGCCTCGGCGAGCGAGATCCCGCTGGCGGCCGGAGCCACCTTGTCCACGACCCGGACCACGAGGTCCGCATCGTCGAGCGCGGGCGCGAAGGTGGAGACGGCGGCGGAGCCACCGGTCTGGTTGATCGCCACGGTGTGCGGCGCCGCCGAGATGACGACCCGGTCACCATGGAGCCGTGCCGCCTCCGCCAGCGAGCCACCCCAGCGAGAGCGGGTCACGCTCATGGGGTTGAGCCCGGAGGCGGAGGAGCAGTTGGCGGAGAAGGGGAGGTCCGCACGAGCGGCGACACGGGCGAGGACGGTGTTGCCGCCCTCCGTGCCGGGACCCACGATCACGGCCGCACCCACGGACGCGGCGCAGTCCGCGATCACGCGGGCACGGGCGTCGGGGGCGAAGGCCGCGAGCGAGGCATGCTCGGCGACGTGGACCTGCGAGGCGCCGTACGCGCCCAGGCTCGCCGCGGCCACCGCGTCGCCGATGACCAGCGCGTGGACGGGACCACCGGCGGCAACCTGGGCGCCCAGCGCCAGGGCCTGGAGCGCGACCTCGTCGGCCGCGCCATCGGACGTGGTGACGTAGACGAGAACCGCGGGCATCAGAGCACCCCCAGGCTGGCGAGCAGCTCGACGACGGCGGGAGCGGCAGCGGCGCCATTGCCCAGGATCTCGGCCGAGTGGGCCTCCTGCTGGGGCACGACGAGCTTGACCATCTCGAGGCGGGCGGCCGGACGGGCCGGCTCGGACGCGTTGACGGGCTTGCTCTTGGCGCGGATGCGGCCGGGGACGGAGGGGTAGCGCGGGAGATTGATGCCCTCGAGGACGCCCACGACCGCCGGGATCGGCAGCTCGTAGACGTCACGGCCGCCGGCCGCCTCCTGCTCGCAGCGGACGGACGAGCCGGACGCCGCGATGGCCTTGATGCCGGTGACGCACGGGCGGCCGAGGGCGGCGGCCACGCGGACCGCCACCTGGTAGTCGCCCGTGTCGCCGGCCTCGTTGCCGAACAGGCAGAGATCGAACGGGCCGCTCTCGGCCTCGTCGGCGCGGATCGCGTCGACGATGGCCGCCGCGGTGCCCTGCGGGTCCCACTCCTCACCGTCGGTGACGAGGTGGATGGCGCGGGACACGCCCAGGGACATCGCCTCACGGAGCTGTTCGAGCGACTCGGCGGCGCCAAGGGTCAGGACCACCGACTCACCGCCGTTGGCCTCGATCAGCCGGACCGCCTCCTCGACCGCGCACTCCTCGTGCGGGCCGATGGCGAAGCCCAGGTACTTGACGTCGATCGCACGCTCGTCATCCGTGAGCGTGATGCGCCCGGCAACCGCCGGAACGCGCTTGATGGCAACGAGGACCTTCATCACCCGGCAGACCGGATGCGGAGGTTCTCGGGATCGAAGAGCGGGGTGGAGCCCACGCGAGCCACGGTGACCGGGTAGAGGTCGCCGAAGTACTGCACGAAGAGCTTGCTGCCCTCAACCGCGAGATCCGTCGGGAGATAGGTCATCAGCAGGTGCTTGCCCAGGGACGGGCCGGCGCCGGCGGACGTCGCGTAGGACCGGCGGCCCTTCGCGTCGATGATCGCGGAGCCGTCCTCGCGGACGATCGGCTGGCGGCCGAGCATCACGCGGCGCTCGCCGGTGCGGGCGCTGGTGTGGTCGTCCACGGTCAGCGTGCAGCAGACCGCGACGCGCTGCTCGGCGGCCTGCTGCTCAACGGCCTCGCGACCGATGAACCACTGGGCCTTGAGCTTGGGGGTGGTCATGTCCGCTTCGAACATGTTGTAGTCGTTGTCCAGCTCGGCGCCGTAGCCGCGGTAGCCCTTCTCAAGCCGGCCGGTGGTGCCGTAGACACCCATGCCGCACGCGGTGATGCCGAACTCCTGCCCGGCCTCCCAGAGCTCGCTCCAGAGGCGCTGGCCGGCTTCCATCGGGACGTAGAGCTCCCAGCCCAGGTCGCCGACGTAGCTGATCCGCGAGGCCAGGACGACCTGGCTGCCGATCTCGACGTTCTTGCAGGTGCTGAACTTGAACGCCTCGTGGCTCATGTCCGCACGGGTCAGCTTCTGCACGATCCTGCGGGCGTTGGGGCCCCAGATGCCGATCGTGGTGTAGGCGTTCGTGAGGTCCGTGATCGTGGCGTTCGGGGCCAGGTTGTCGGCGAACCACTTGAGGTCGGCCATGCCGTGGGCGCCGCCCGTGACCACGCGGAAGTGGTTGCGGCCGAGGCGCATCACCGTCAGGTCTGACTTGAAGCCGCCGGTGACCGAGAGGACCGGGGTGTAGACGACGCGGCCGATGGCGACGTCCATCTGGCGGACGCAGGTCCGCTGGACGGACTCGAGGGCGCCCTCGCCAGCGATGTCGAACATCGCGAACGCGGAGAGGTCGAAGATGCCCGCAGACTCGCGCATGGCGAGGTGCTCGGCGTTGATGATGGGGCTCCACCAGCGGGCGTCCCACTCGTTCGGGCGATCCTGGACGCCGTACTTGGCGACGAGGGGCGCGTTCTCCTTGTACCACTGGGCGCGCTCCCAGCCCACGACCTCGAAGAACTCCGCGCCGTGCTCGCGCTGCCACGCGTTCATCGGCGTCATGCGGATGTTGCGGTCGGAGAGGTACTGCTCGGCCGGGTGGACGATGCCGTAGGTCTTCGGGAACGCCTCGAAGGCGCGGGCCTTGGTGTGCTGGCGCGTCTTCTGGTGGTTGTGGAAGCGGCTGACGTCGCTCTGGTTGCAGTCGATCTCGGGCTGGCCGTGG
Source organism: uncultured Chloroflexota bacterium (assembly GCA_903930745.1). GTDB lineage: Bacteria > Chloroflexota > Limnocylindria > Limnocylindrales > CSP1-4 > CAIXZV01. The sequence goes on from CAIYZX010000104.1 coordinate 13,322, forward strand.
ATCATCCACTCGGCGATGGCGCGGCCGACGGCCGGGCCCTCCTTGACCCAGACCGCGGCGGCGGACCAGAGGCCCTTGACCTCGGGGGTCTCGCCCAGGGCCGGCATGCCGTCCGGGGTGAGGGAGATCAGGCCGTTGATGGCGTACTTCTGGCCAACCTTCTCGTCGCCCAGGATGTCCGGGAACAGCTCGAGGGCGTCCTCAAGCTGCGGGTCGAAGTCGTCCTGGGTGAACGGGAACTCCGTCGGGGAGAGCTTGGCCTCCTCGTTGGAGGGGATGGTCTCCGGGTCGTGCAGGATGGAGCGGTGGGCGTACGAGCCAACCTCGAAGCCGATGCCGTCCTGGCGCTCGTACATGAGCGTGTCCATGTCGCGGACGATCGGGTACTCGATCGCCTTGCTGGACTTCTCGAACAGCGGCACCGGGCCGTAGTCCGCCATCTGGTGGACGACGGGGGTGAGCGGGATGTAGGCGCCGGCCATCTCGGCCAGGAGCGGGGCCCAGACGCCGCACGCGATGACGACGTACTCGGCCTCGATGGTGCCGCGCGACGTGGTGACGCTCCGGATGTGGCCGTCCTCAACGCCCATGGCGGTGACTTCGGTGTTGGCCCAGGAGGTCAGGGCGCCCATCTCCTCGGCCTTCTCGCGGGCGATGGTGCCGAAGCGGAGGGAGTCGCAGACGCCGGTCTCGGGGGTGTAGAAGCCGCCGACGAGGATGTCCGCGTTGATGAACGGGACCATCTCCTTGATCTCGGCCGGGGTCACCATGTAGGCGTTGATGCCCCAGTTCTTGGCCGAGTCAACCTTGCGGCGGAGCTCCTCGAGGCGGGTGTACGAGCGGGCGACCTCGAGGCCACCGCACATCGTGTACACGTCCCACTCGCGGTACTGCTTGGCGCTGTCCAGCGTCAGCTCCGCCATCTCCTTGTTGTGGTCAACGAGGTAGAGGAAGTTGGAGGCGTGGCCGGTGGAGCCGCCCGGGTTCGGCAGCGGGCCCTTGTCGACGAGAACGATGTCCTTCCAGCCGAGGCGCGCCAGGTGGTAGGCGATGCTGTTGCCGACGATGCCGGCGCCGATGATCACGACCTTCGCTCTGGTCGGGAACTCTGCCATGTGCGGTCTGCTCCTGTGGGCTTGACGGGGCTACGGCTGCTTGGTGGGTGCTCTGGCTCGGACAGGAGGAGCGTGGTGGGTGCACGCCGTCCAGGTGCTGTCGAGGCGCCCGTCGGTATCCAGGTCCGCTGGTCGCAAATCCTCGGTTGCGCGGTGGGACGGACCGCCTGCGAGGACTCGACCGCGGGAGGCTAACTGTTGACATTCGTCATGTCAACAGGCATTCTGACGACCTTCCGCACTCGTTGCGGCTCTTTCCCGCAACCTTGGTGCCCATCCATGGCGGCGTTCCAGCACAAGCAGCTCTGGGAGTCCATCGCGGACCAGCTCCGCGAGGAGATCCTTGACGGTCGGCTCGCGGCCGGCGAGCGCCTCGTTGAGACGGAGCTTGCCGACCGGTTCGGCGTGTCCCGCGGCCCCATCCGCGACGCGCTAGGCCTCCTGGACCGCGAGGGCCTGGCCCAGAACCACCCCCGCCGTGGCACGTTCGTGGCCTCGCTGAGCGAGGGGGACCTGGACGAGGTGTACCAGCTGCGCCGCGCCATCGAGGAGGCGGCCGTCCGCCTGGCGGTCACGCGGGCCACCAATGACGATCTCGCGGAGATGTACCGCTGCCTCGCGGAGGCGGAGGACGCGTACCTGCGCGATGACCTGCCGGCCGCCTGGGACGCGGACATGGCCTTCCACCGCTCGTACTGCGTGATGTCCGGGAACGGACGTCTCTGCGCGGTGTTCGAGGACCTGGCCGCCCAGACCGTCCTGCTGATGCGGACCTCCCTGGCCACCCACGAGTCGCTGGCCTGGACGCCGCCGGTTGAGCTGCACCGCCAGATCGCGGACGCGATCCGTGACCGGGACGCCGAGGCCGCCATCGCCGCCGTTGGCGCGCACTACCAGTACACGCAGAACCGGCTGTTCGCCACCACTGCCGCCACGGGCGCCACTGCCGCCACGGGCGCCACTGCCGCCACTGCCGCCACGGGCGCCACTGCCGCCACGGGCGCAGGCGCAGGCAACGGCACGGGCAACAGGGCCGAGTAGCTCCTCGCTCCCGCAACCGGGCCAGACGCTCGCGACACCGCCGGCGCCGGGGCCGGGCATCCGCCGGGCCGCCGGGGCCGGGCCGCTAGCACCCGGGATGCTGAACGTGACGTTAGGCCGTCCTGGCCCTAGCACCCCCGATACTGGATGACGTCAAGGGTGTCCACGGACCCCTCTTTGACGTCACGTTGAGCCTCCCCGGTGCTGGACCTGACGTTACGGGCCGGGTTCGGGCGGGGCTTGGCGTCATTCAGCATCCGGGCGTCTAACGTCAACGCGCCGGCGGGCCCGCATATGTGCCACAGTGCTGCGGACCCCGCCTGGCGTATGCGCCACAGTGCTGGGAATCCACGAGCCCTGCGCAGACCCCGCCGGGGCAGGGCTTTGTGTGCAGGTCTATGCGTGGGACTGCTGGGAGCTGCAACAGGCGCCCCGCCGCGGGACCCTTGTGGATCCGTAGCACCCACACGTCTATTGCAGGGCGCAACAAGGGCGGTCCGGAGACGGCGGAGAGGTGCGGCGGGAAGGGCGGGAGGTCGCCCCCGCGAACCCGCCGGCAGCCATGTCGCTTTCTGCACGCGGACTTCGGATTCAGGCAAGTCCCCGGCATCGAGGGGGGCGAATCTCACGCCACCAGGAGGAGCGCGCGTGGACGACACCCAGACGAACCAGAGAGCTGCACGTGCCGGCGGCCGCGCCGCGCGCCGCGCGCTGCGCAGCGTGCGCGACATCGCGATGCTGCCCACGCTCGTCCGGGGAATTCCCACCACCGAAGTCCTCACACCCGAGCAGGTCCAGGTCATCGACGGCGCGTCCATGGACATCCTCGAGAACATCGGCGTCCAGTTCCGCGATCCCATCGCCCTCGAGGACTGGCGCAGGGCCGGCGCGACGGTGCAGGGCGAGCGTGTCATCCTGGACCGCGGCCTCGTCCGCGAGCTGATCAGGACGATCCCCGCGGAGTTCGAGTACACGGCCCGCAACCCGCTCAACAACGTCCGGCTGGGCGGCCGCAACACCATCTTCGTCCCGATGACCGGCGCCCCCTTCATCCGTGACCTGGACGACGTCCGCCGCAACCCCACCATCGCGGACCTCCAGATGCTCCACAAGCTCGCGCACATGTCGCCGGGCCTGCACTCCACGGCCCACCACATCGTGGAGCCGATGGACCTGCCGGTGAGCCACCGCCACCTGCACATCACCTACTCGTCCATGAAGCACTCGGACAAGATGTTCATGGGCATGACGACCAGCCCGAAGAACGCCGAGGACGTGATGGACATGTGCTCCATCCTCTTCGGAGCCGAGTTCATGGAGACCCACCCGGTCACCACCGGCAACTGCAACGCGAACTCGCCGCTGGTCTGGGACGAGACGATGCTCGGCGGCCTCCGGGCATTCATCAGGCGCAACCAGCCAGTCCTGATCTCGCCGTTCATCATGGGCGGCGCGAACACCCCGTCGTCCGTCCCCGCGGCCGTCGCCCAGCTCAACGCGGAGGCGCTCAGCGCCCTGGCCTACACGCAGGTCGTCCGCAAGGGCGCCCCGGCCATCTACGGCCACTACCTCAGCACCGTCAGCATGCGGTCCGGCGCCCCCATGGCGGGCACGCCCGAGATCAGCCTGATGAACTTCATGATCGGCCAGATGGCGCGCCACTACGGCGTCCCGTGGCGCACGAGCAGCCACCTCGGCGGCGCGAAGACCTTCGACGCCCAGGCCGGCTACGAGAGCGCGGCCACCATGTCCGCGGTCCTCCACGCGGGTGCCAACTACATCTGGCACAGCGCGGGCTGGAACGAGGCCGGCATGCACTGCTCCGTCGCGAAGTTCGTGGTGGACGCCGAGCAGGTCGCCATGGCCCACAAGATGGCCAGGGGCCCGGACTGGACGGACTTCGATGGGGCCCTCGCGGCCGTGAAGGACATCGGCCCCGGCGGTCACTACCTGGGCCACCCCCACACGCAGGAGCACTTCCAGAGCGCGTTCTTCATGCCGGAGCTGTTCGACAACAACAGCATCGAGCAATGGATCGCCGAGGGCTCCAAGGAGATCACGCAGCGCGCCCTGGAGTTCGCCCGCAGGCTGCTTGCGGACTACGAGGAGCCGGCGCTGGACGCGGGCGTCAACGAGGCGCTCCTGGACTACATCGCCCGCCGCGAGCGCGAGATCCCCGCCGAGGACGCGCTCAACCAGACCTTCTGATCCTCCCACGAGGAGGACGGGCATCCGATGCCCTCCTCCGCCCGAGGTGTGGGCCCCGGACGGAGAACGGCTGCGTCAACCCCGGGCCTGACGGGTTCAGGCCCGGGAGTTGACGTTGAGTTGACGTTCTGGCGCGGGCGCGCGCGGGCGCGCAGGCTCGCGGGCGCGCGGGCGGGCGCGCGAGGTGCCCCCTGCGAGATCGGAACCTGGCGGCGATCAGGTGAGGCGGGCGCGCTGCTCCCGCGGCGTCACCCCGAACGCGGTCCGGTAGACGCGCGTGAAGTGGCCGGCGCTCTGGTACCCGCAGGCGATCGCCACCTCGAGGATGGACATCTCCGTCTGGAGCAGCAGCGACCGGGCGCGCTCAAGGCGCATGTCCGTGTAGTGGCGCGTGGGCGTGACGCCCAGGTGCGTCCGGAAGAGCCGCTCCAGCTGGCGGGCCGTGATGCCGGTCCGCTCCGCCAGCTCCGCGGCGGTGAGCGGCGCGTCCAGCGTGGTCCGCATGACCTCCACCGCGTCCGCGAGGTGCTTGTTCCGCACGCCCTTGCGTGACTGCAGCGAGATCCGCTGGGCCGCGGTGTCCGTCCGGACCGTGGTGTAGACCATCTGGTCCGCCACCGCCACCGCCAGGTCGTAGCCGTGGTCGCGCTCGATGAGGTGCAGCATGAGGTCCGCCGTTGCGGATCCACCGGACGCCGTGATGAACGTCTCGTCCGCCACGAAGACGCCCCGCTCCAGGCTGACCTGCGGGAACTCCTCCACGAAGCCCTCGTGCCAGTCCCAGTGGATGGCCGCGCGGCGGCCGTCGATCAACCCGGACTGGGCGAGGACCCATGCGCCGGAGCAGACCGCGCCGATCTGCGTCCTGCGCGTGCGGGCCTCTCGGCGCAGCGCGGCGATGAGGGCGCTGTGATCGTGCTTCTGGACATCCAGCCCGGAGATGACGAAGAGGCGGTCGCAGGGCGGGAGGGCGTCGAACCGGTGGTGGACGAGGGTGACCGAACCGTTGGACGCGGTCGCCGTCTCGCCGTTCTCGGAAGCGAAGGACCAGCGGTACAGCTCGCGGCCCGCCACGAGGTTCGCGATGCGCAGCGGCTCCACGGCGGACGCGAAGGCCAGGTGGGTGAACTCTGCGGTCAGCGCGAAGATGACGTGCTGGGGCGGCTGGCTCGGGGGGACATGGACGCCGACGTGCAGTGGCGTGTGCGTGGGCGCGCGCCGGGCCGTGGACGCTGTTTCGCTCGGATGTGGCTGCGGCATCGGCATCCTGCCCGACGGCCCCTTGGTGCCGCCGATCACGGCCAACGATAGCGCCGGTGCCGCGCCGCACGCCGGGCGAATCAGCCGCATACTCAATGCCGATGCGCCTGGAACTCACGAAGCGCGGCGACTATGCCGTCCGCGCGATGCTCGCTCTCGCCCGGGCCGACGGGAATGGCCGCCTCTCCGCGCGGCGGATCAGCGACGCCATGGCGATCCCGGTCCGGTTCCTCCCGCAGGTCCTGACGGACCTTGCGCGCGCGGACCTCATCGAGGCCTCCCCGGGCCGCTCCGGCGGTTACCGGCTTGCCCGCCCCGCGGCGGACATCAGCCTCCTGCAGGTGATCGAGGCCGTGGAGGGTGACAGCCGGCGCCAGTCCTGCGTCCTGCGCGGCGGCCCATGCGGGCTCAACGGGATCTGCGACGTCCACGACGTCTTCTTCGCGGGCCAGGAGGCGATCCGGAGCACCTTCGCAGACGCGACGCTTGCCGAGATGGCCGCACCGGCCACCACCGAGGCCCTGGCAACGCACCCGTAACAGCGCGGCCGGGGTTCGCTCACGGTTCCGGGACGACGGGCACGGGCACGAAGCCCAGCTGCGCGTAGAGCCGGACTGCCGGCTCATTGGCCACCGTGACCACCAGGTCCAGGCGCGGCTCGCCTGTCGTCCGCAGCCGGTCCATGGCCCGCAGCAGGCCACCGCGAGCGAGGCCCTGGCGCCGGGCCTGCGGCGCGGTCATGGAGAATGCGATCAGCGGCACTCCCTGCCACGTGGTCACGAGCGTCGCCGCCACCAGGCGGCCATCGCGCTCCACCACCTCGGACCAGCCCGGCGTCACCTCGCCGAACTCGCCCGCGGTGAAGGCATCGATCGCGGCCAGTGCATCGGTCTCGGTCTCGCCGTCGTCATCCACCGTCCCGCGGTAGGCGTCCAGCAGCAGCCGTGCCAGCGCCTCGCGGTCTGCGGGTGGGTCCAGCGGTCGGGCGCCCGCAATGGACGGTACGGGCGCCCGGGCGCCCGTACCGTGGCCGAGCGCCAGCGTCATGCGCATCCTGGGCCTGGTCATTCGGATCTCCCCCGGGCGGTGGCCGGCAATGGCGGGGCCGCGGGCCTGCCGCCCTGGACCAGGCGCAGAGCCTGACCGGCCAGCACCACGCTGGCGAGGATCGCGAGGGTGACAAGGGTGGCCCCGGTCGGGACGACCCACGGCGCCGGACCGCCACCCGGGACCAGACCGGCCCAGACGAGCGCCGTGCCCGTGTTGAGCCCAACCAGCCGCAGCGTGGCCAGCCGTCCCAGGACCACCCGCTGCCGCGCGTGCTCAACGGGACCGCCGGGGCCCACGGACGGCAGGAGGTGCGTCCACGAGGCCACGATGACCTGGACGATCCACCCGATGGCAAGGGGCGCGATCACCAGCGGCGTGGACCAGGAGCCGGCGGAGGCGTCTCCGAGGACCACCAGTCCGGCCGCCATGCAGCACCCGATCACGAACCACGCCACGCCCGCGAGCAGCCCGGCGGACGCCATGCGGTGCCAGCCGAGGTCGGTCGTCCAGCGGCCACGCGCCCGGACCACGCGCACGGCCTCGAGGCCCGTGGCGCCTGCGCCGATCGCGACGAGCACCGCCCCTCCGCCCGCCATCGGACCCAGCCCGAAGAGCAGGCCAGTCCCGGCAAGCGGCGCCCCGAGTGCGATGCCCAGCACGGCGTAGATCGCGGAGCGCCGGGGAACGATCAGACCACCCAGGACCGTGGGCAGGAAGTGCAGCAGCGTGGAGACGATCACGAGCGACACGAAGCCGATCACGTTGGTCCACGCGTGCGCGGGCTTGAGCCGGTCCCAGTGCTCCAGCACCGGCGGGAAGCCGGCCAGCATGAGCGTGGCAAGCGTGGCCCCAACCGCCACGTTCAGGACCGCCAGCTGGTAGCCCCAGGTCACGATGGGCCTCCGCATCATGAGCCCGGACCTGCCGGACGCTCGGACGGCGGCCGCAACCAGCCCGATGCCCACGAGGTAGATGGACCCGCCGATGGGCGGCAGGAGTGCGGCCGCGGGTCCGCTTGCCATCATCCCTCCCAGCGCTCCCATGGGACCCGGCAGACCGGGCAGCGCGGGCAGCACGCCCCGCAGCGCCACCAGGCCGGCCCCGAAGGCCACCGTCGCCACCGCTCCGGCGCGCAGGCGCGACGGTGCCGGGTGCCCGGCTGCGAGCGCCGAGACGAAGAACGGCATCACCCCTGCGATCGCGGTGGAGGCGCCACCCGCGAGCGCGAGATGGATCGGCAGCCAGGGCGAGAGGACCGTGGCACCCGCACCCTGCGCCACGAGGGACAGCCCGGCCGCGAGCAGGAAGAGACCTGCCACCACGATGGCGCCGGTTGTGACCTTGCGGTCGTCGGTGCGAGTTGGCCCTGGCCGGTGTCGTGAGGGGTCCAGGGGAACCGGCGCGGGCCGGCTGCTGGGGGCCGGACGGCCCCCGATGATCTGGTCTCTTGTCATCTTCTCAAATACATACTAAGTTAGTGATAGTTCTACCACAGGCCGCACCTCTGCCCGGCGAAGGGACGCCGGCGGCGGCCAGCAGGCGACCCGGACGGGGAACGGCCCGGGTCGAACGGAAAGGACAGCACCATGGATCGTCCCCGCCGTCTCGTCCTCGTGACAGCCGTGCTTGCGCTGGTCACCGCCGCGTGCGGCTCCAGCGCCGCCCCTGCCTGGACGTTTGGCCCTGCGGCCAACACCCCGGTTGGACAACCCGCAGCGTCCTCCGCGCCCGTCGCCTCTCCCGATGCCGCCACCGTGTCGACGGGCGGCACCATCGCCATCGAGGCCTTCGACCTCGGCTTCAAGCCCGCGGCGATCTCGGTCCCGGCGGCAGGGACCTACACCGTCAGCTTCACGAACACGGGCACCACGACGCACGATGTCACCTTCGCAGACGGGACCAAGCTGACCGCGGAGGCGGGCAAGACCGTCAGTGGCCAGATTGCCGTGCCTGCGACCGGCGTGTCGTTCATCTGCAGCATCCCCGGTCACGAGCAGGCCGGGATGGCGGGCCAGGTGGCCGTTGCGGGTGGCACCGCCGCGTCCGGCACGATGCCCGGCATGGGCGAGACCCCCGCATCCGCGGCGCCTGTGGCCGCCGGCCCCGTGGCGGACCCCAACGCCCCCAAGTACATCCTGCGTGACGCCACCGCCCCGGCGGTCATGGAGGGCACGGTCCACGACATCGAGCTGCCCATCATCGAGAAGGACGTCACGGTGGCGGACGGCTTCGTGGTCCATGCCTGGACGTTCGGCGGCACGGTCCCAGGTCCCACGCTGCGCGTCCACCTGGGCGACACGCTGCGCGTCCACCTGACCAACCAGGGCCAGATGAGCCACAGCATCGACTTCCACGCCAGCCTCACCGCCATGAACCACCAGATGGTGGAGATCAAGCCCGGCGAGACCTTCACGTACGAGTTCAAGGCCGAGTACGCGGGCGTGTGGATGTACCACTGCGGCACCGCGCCGGCGCTCCACCACATCGCCAACGGCATGTTCGGCATGGTGATCGTGGAGCCCAAGGGCGGGCTGCCCAAGGTGGACAACGAGTTCGCCTTCGTCCAGAGCGAGTGGTACCTCGGTGCCCAGGGCGCCCCGGCGGACTACGCCAAGGCCAACCAGACGGCTCCGTCGCCTGACTTCGTGGTCTTCAACGGCATCGCGAACCAGTACAAGGACAACCCGGTCGCGGTGACCACCGGCGGGCGGGTGCGGGTCTTCGTCCTGGACGCGGGTCCGTCCGTGGACAGCTCCTACCACGTGGTGGGCACGATCTTCGACCAGGTCACCAAGGAGGGCGTCCAGCTGGTGCGCGGCAACGCGGGCGGCTGGGGGTCCCAGGCGGTGGACCTTGCTCCGGCCCAGGGCGCGATCGTGGAGTTCACGCCCCCGGAGGACGGCATGTACCCCTTCGTCACCCATGCGTTCAACTTCGTGACGCACGGCGCGCTGGGGATCTTCGTGGCAGGGGACGGCGATCCCGGCAACTGAGGGCACGTTGATGCCCGGGCGGCCTCTCTCCCCGGCCGGGCATCACGGGTGATCGCGGACTCCACTTCCCTGGCCGGCGGCCGCCCCACCCCGGGCGGCCGCCGGCACACACCGACGGCTGTTTGCACGGGCAGGCAGATGGCCGTCGGTGTGTGTCCGGGGACATGTTCCGGAGCAGAGCCGCGCGGATGCCGGGCCCGGTGCCGGGACGTCTCGGGCGAGGCGAGGCCATGAGCCGCGCGCGGTCCGCCGGCGGTCAGATGACGCCGCGGGCCGCCAGGTCGTCGATGGCGGCCGGCTCGTAGCCCAGCTCCGCCAGGATCTCGCGGCTGTGCTCGCCGAGGAGCGGCGGCGCGGTCCGGATGGTGGCGGGCGTGGCCGAGAGCTGGAACGGGATGCCGGCTTGGCGGAGCGTGCCCAGGACCGGGTGCTCCACGGTGGCGTCCATGCCCAGCGCCTGTGCCTGGGGCATTGCGAAGGCGGCGGCGATGTCGTTGATGGCGCCGCAGGGGATCTCCGCCTCGTCCAGCGCCTGGAGCCACCGTGCCGTGGTGCCGTCCGCGAACCGGGCCGCCAGGATCGCGCGCAGCTTCAGGCGGTTCGCCACGCGGTCGCCGTTGGTGGCGTAGCGGGGATCGTGCTGGAGGTCCGGCGTGCCCAGGAGCTCGCAGAGGCGGGCCCACTGGCGCTCGCTGCCCACGGCGAGGGCGAGCTCGCCATCGGCGGTCGCGAAGATCTCGTACGGGACGATGTTCGGGTGCGCGTTGCCCAGCCTGCCAGGGGCGTGGCCGCTGACGAAGGCGTTCTGCGCCTGGTTCACGAGCACCGCGAGGGTGCTGCCGAGGAGGCTGACGTCGATGCGCTGGCCGCCGCCGCCGTGGCCGCGCCCTGTCGCGCCTGGGGTGCCCGCCCCGCCGCCGGCCGGGCCCCGGGCGATGAGGCTCGCGAGGACGCTCACGGTGGCGAACAGCCCGGTGACCACGTCGCTGATCGCCACGCCCACCTTGGTGGGCCCGCCGCCATCCTGGTCCCTGGCGCCGGTGATGCTCATCAGGCCGCCCTGGGCCTGGATCACGAAGTCATAGCCGGGCTTCTGGGCGTCCGGGCCGGTGGGGCCGTAGCCGCTGACGGCGAGGTGGACGAGGTCCCTGTTGATCTCGTCCAGGGCGTCGTCGCCGAAGCCAAGCCTGGCGAGGCCGCCCACGCGGAAGTTCTCGATGAACACGTCCGCATCGGCCAGCAGCCGGCGGAGGATCGCCTTGCCATCGGCCGTCTTGAGGTCCAGGCGGAGCGAGCGCTTGTTGCGGTTGACCGCGAGGTAGTACGCGGCGGTGCGCGTGCCGTCCTCCTCGCTGCCCACCCAGGGCGGACCCCAGCCGCGAGTGCCGTCACCCTCCGGCGGCTCGATCTTCACCACGTCCGCGCCAAGATCCGCCAGCAGCATGGTGCAGTACGGGCCGGCGAGCACAGCGGAGCAGTCCACCACGCGGATCCCCGCGAGAGGGCCCGGGCTGGGAGCGGGGCTGACGAGCCCGTCCTGCGTGTGGTCGTGCGCCTGGCTCATGCCGCCGATGGTAGCCCGCGGGCCGGTGCGCGCGTCCGGCCGTCTCGGGCCCGGCACCTCGGGGACGCAGGCGGGTCAGGACGCGGGCGCGGCCTCGTCCGGGATCGTGATGTCCACCACCTGCGCGCCGGTGGCGCGGACCAGGTCCGCGGGCGCCAGGTGGACGTTGAGGCCCCGCGCGCCGCCACCGATCGCCACCACTTCGCGGTCCATGATCGTCGCGTCCGCGATCACCGGCCAGGGGCGGCGGGCACCGAACGGCGTGATCGCACCGCGCACGTAGCCGGTCTCGGCCTTCGCCTCCTCCTCGGTGGGGAGCGTCAGGCGGTTCGTGCCCAGGAGCTGGCGCAGCTTCGGCCAGTTGAAACGGCGGCCACCCGGGACCAAGACGAAGAAGAAGTCATCCGCGGCGCGGCGGACGAGGATGGACCGGAGCAGGCTCCCCAGCGGGATGTCCTGGAAGCGGGCGCTCTCCTCGGCGCTCCTTGCGATCTGCGTCTGGACCGGGCGGTACGCGATGCCGGCGGCGTCCAGGGCCTCCATCGCCGGGGTGCGCGGTGCCGCGGGCGCGGCGGGCGTGGCGGGGGCAGCGGTCTCGACGGCCGCACCGGGCGCCTCGGGAGTGGCGGGCGCCTCGGGAGTGGCGGACGCTTCGGGAGTGGCGGACGCCTCGGCGGCGGAGATCTCGTCTGTCATCGTCCGCGCAGGGTACCAGCGGGCCTTCGGACGGGCGATCCGCGGAACGGCGCTACGATCGCGGCCTCACGGAGGAGCCACGAACCCATGACCGAGACGTCCCAGATCGACGCCACCCCGACGCCCCAGGCCCACCGCCTCACGCTGCTGACCACGCACGCGCATCCCGATGACGAGACCATCGGCACCGGCGGCGTCATGGCGAAGGCCGTCAAGCAGGGCCGGCGCGTGGTCCTCGTCACGTGCACGCGCGGCGAGATGGGCGACATCGTGGTCCCCGAGATGGACACGCCGGACAACCACCGGCGCCTTGGCGAGATCCGCATGGGCGAGCTGGAGCACGCGATGGCGGCGCTGGGCGTGACCGAGTGGGAGAACCTGGGCTACAAGGACTCGGACATGATGGGCCGCCCGGGCAACCGCGACGCGCGGTGCTTCTGGCAGGCGAACCTGGACGAGGCCATCGGCCGCATGGTCTTCATGGTCCGCACGTTCAAGCCGGACGTGATGACCACGTACAACGACTTCGGCGGCTACGGCCACCCGGACCACATCCGGACCCACCTCGTGGCGGTTGGCGCCTTCGAGCGTGCCGGCGATCCCGCCTGGTACCCGGAGCAGCTGGCGCCGGAGCACGGTGGCACGGGTGCCGAGGCGAAGGACGGTGGCCTGGCGCCCTGGACCCCGGCGAAGCTCTACGAGCAGGCGATCCCCGCGTCCGTGCGGCGCGCGATCCAGGACCGGATGGACGCCATCGGCGAGCGGAGCTTCTGGAGCCCGCCGGAGAACGCCACCCCGGAGCAGCTGGCCGAGTACGAGGGGTACATGGCCCGGATGCTGGTCCCGGACGAGAGGATCACGGCGTGGGTGGACATCGACGCGGAGATCGAGCAGCGCTGGGACGCCATGCGCGCGCACGTGACGCAGATCAGCGACGAGAACCCGTTCGTCCGGTTCGGCCGCACCGCCTGGCGCGAGTTCTGGACCAAGGAGGCC
>CAIYZX010000105.1 GCA_903930745.1 uncultured Chloroflexota bacterium
CGGACCACGGCGCGCCGGATGTCGTCGCCGGTCATGATGCGGCGACCGCTCATCGGTCCGTCCTGCGGGGCTGCACGGTGGTGATCCTCCTTCCCGGCCTCACGGGGCCACCCGGTCTCACCGGACCGGCGCGGAAATCGCTCACAAGTCTAGCGCGCCCGCCGCCCCGAGGCCGGTTGCGGTTGGGCAACGGTGGCCCAATCCCCGTACATCGCGCCCAGCGCGGCGGTCAGTAGACGCCGACGGTCACCCAGGTGGTGCCGGACCACCAGCCGCAGCCGCAGATCGCGAAGAAGTCCGGGCGGTACAGGTCCACCACGCGGGAGGGTTTCTGGGGTCCGTGGTCGTTGACCACCCGCTCGATGCAGCCGCCCGCACCGCAGATCCGGACCACGGAGCCGCGTGGGATGCGCATGGCGGTGGTGCCGTTGTCGTAGAACGTGGCCCAGCCGGAGATCGTGTACTTCGGCGGCTTCCACGTGAAGCCGCGGGCCGAGGCAGGCTGGATGACCTTTCCGCGTGTCTTGGGCGCCTTTGGGGCGCGGCCGGGCTCCGTGAGGGTCGTCACGCCCGTGACGTGGCCGGCCGATCGCAGGGCGACGTCGGGCAGACCCAGCGCGCGTTGTGCCGGGGCATCCGCGGTGAGCGTCAGTGAGGTGAAGGCAGCGGGCTGCAGGTCCCTGGGTACGGACGGGCTTCGGGAGCCCGCCGGGGCCGGCAGTCCAGCCAGCGCGACCGCGGCGATGAGCGCCGCACCCGCGACAACCGTTCTGCGTCGCATGACGGCAGGGACTGTAACCGATCCTCGCCCGTCGTGGCGAGCGCGCCACTCCGTGGTGCCTCAACCGAACGGCGATCCTCCATTGCCGGACCTACCGGACGACCGTGCCGCCGTTCCCCGGGAGCGTCAGCCGTCCCACGGTCTCGCCGTCCCACGCGAGGACCTCGATGGTCGCCGCGCCATCGCCGGCGGGCCGCGCCCACGCGAGGCGACCCTCGTCCAGCGCGAACCCTGCGTAGGCCGGTTCGTCCGCGAGGAGCGGGGCATCCAGGTCTGCCGCGGGCGGCGTCCCGGCGATCCGGAAGAGCGACAGGGTGCCGGAGCCGTCGGATGCCGCAGGATCGGCCATCCAGAGCCCAAGCTCGGCGCCGGCCGGGCTCCAGTGGGTCTCCCACGCGGTGAGCCCGGTCTCCGCGAGCGTCTGCGCGTCACTCGAGACCGGACCGGGGTCCGCGGAGGGGTCCGCGGAGGGGTCGACAGGCGAGGCGCCGGGCGCGGTCTCGACGGCCGCGGTCGCAGCGGGGGACCAGGCACCCATGACCAGGCGGCCCTCGCCCGGAACGGGCGTCACGCCGTCGGCCGCCAGGACGACCGTGCCCTCCCACCAGGTGGCCAGCGTGCCATCGGGCGAGACGGTGGGCGCCCAGCCGGTGGTGACCGGAGTGGCGTCCGCAGTGCCCGTGACAGGATCCACGAGGTAGGTGCCGGGCACGCCGTCCACGACACGGGAGACAAGCAGCTGCCCGTTCCACCAGCCGGCGAAGAGCGAGCCATGGTCGTCGGTGAGGCGGATCGCGGCGGTGGTGCTGGTGTCCCAGGCGTAGACGTCTGGTCCAGTGGAGCCGTCCGCGGGGCGGGCGGTGAAGGCGAAGCGCGTCCCGTCCGCGTTGTACTCGGCAACGGTACCCACCACCACCACATCGCTGGCGATCTCGATGACCCCGCCTGGGGCCGGCGTGACGTCCACGCTCGCGCTGGGCGCCGGCGTCCCCGGGGCGGCGGAGCTGTCCGGGTCCGGGGAGGCGGTGACGGGCGAGGCCGTGGCGTCCGGGGCCGGTGAGGCGGTGTCTGCAGGTGATGCGCTGGCGCCGGGACTGGCCGGCGACGGTGCGGCGGAGGCGCCCGGGTCCGGACGGGCGGCCACGGCCACCACGAAGACGCCCTTGGACCCGCTGTCATGGCCCATCAGCACGATCCGGTCCGCGCCGGGCGAGAGGATCGCGTCCGCGGGACGGCTGCTGCCGACGGCGGCCATGGGCTCCGCAGCGAACGACGGGGCGGCATCGCACCCCTCGGCGGCCACGGGGCAGACCTGGTTGACGCTGCCGGTCTGGATCTGGAGCCCGCCGTCCTCGCCCTGGGCGATGACGCGCACCTCGCCCGCGGTGAGGGCGATGGGCGTGGCGACGGCCGCGGTGTCGGAACCCTCCGGGACGTCCGTGGAGGACGGGGTGAGGCCCGGCAGCAGGTTCCCGGACACGAGGACCGCCAGCACCAGGACCGCCAGCAGCGGCGCCCAGGCGGCACGCACGCCCTCGAGCAGGCCCATCGGCCGGCGGGACGCGCGACGCTCACGGAAGGTCCGGACCCCGGCGAGGCGGGCATCTGCGGCCGGCGTGCCGGGCTCGAAGGTGCGGGTACGGGACGCTGCACCCTCGTCGCGCGCCGGACGACGGGACCTCGCGGTCTCGGCGTCGATGGCGGCGGCGGTGCGCGCCCACAGGTCGCGCGGCGGCTCCGGGGCGAGGTCGCGCAGGCCACGGAGCAGGAGGCGGTCCGCGTCGTACGCGGCGGCCACGCTGGAGCAGGCGGCGCAGGCGGCGAGGTGGGCGTCCAGCCAGGCGGCGTCCGCCGGGGCCGGCGGCTCATCGATGCGGAGCGCGGCCAGGCCGCGAGCTCGGGCGTGATCGCCGGCGGCGTCAGAGGGGCGGCCGAAGACGGGGCTCACGACCGGCCTCCCGGCGCACGGCGCGCGGCGTCTGCGCGGGCCTCACGGGCGGC
>CAIYZX010000106.1 GCA_903930745.1 uncultured Chloroflexota bacterium
CCCGCGGTACTCGGGCGGCAGCTCCAGCTTGTGCTCGATGCCGTACAGCCCCGCGCCGATCATCGCCGCGTACGTGAGGTACGCGTTCATGTCGCCGCCCGGGAAGCGGTTCTCCACGTGCAGCGCGGACCCGTTCCCCACCAGGCGGAACCCGGTGGTCCGGTTGTCGCGGCCCCAGACCACGTTCACCGGTGCCCAGGAGAGGGCCGCGAAGCGCTTGTACGAGTTCACGAACGGCGCGATGAACACCGCCAGCTCACGGGACATCGCCATCATGCCGGCCATGAACTGCGAGCCCAGCTCGGACAGCCCGTACGGGCCCTCGGCCTCGCCGCGTGCCGCGTGCATCAGCGGCCGGTCGTCGTCCAGGCCCCAGACGCTCATGTGCAGGTGCCCGGACGACCCCGTCCAGCGGTGGTCCGGCTTGGCCATGAACGTGATGCCCCAGCCGTTGAGGTAGGCGATCTCCTTGGCGCCGTGCTTGAAGATCACCGTCCGGTCCGCGGACTCCAGCACGTGGTCGTACCGGATGTTCACCTCGTGCTGGCCGGGAGCGGCCTCGCCCTTGGAGAACTCGATGGGGATCCGCGCCTCCGTCATCTGGTTCCGCAGCAGGCGGTGGAGCGGCTCCGCCTTCACGGCCTGGAGCAGGTGGTAGTCCTCGTTGTAGTAGCCGAAGGGGCGCGGCGTGGGCCAGCCCTTCTCCGCCAGCTCCTCCCAGCTGTCCTTGAGCACGTAGTACTCAAGCTCCGAGCCCGCCTTGATGGCGAGACCCATGGACGCGGCCTTCTCCACCTGGCGCTTGAGCAGCGTGCGCGGGGAGATGGGGATCTCGGCCCCGGCCTCCTCGTCGATCGCATCGCCCAGGACCAGCGCCGTCTTCTCCTGCCAGGGCAGGACGCGCAGCGTGTCCCAGACCGGCGAGGCGATCCAGTCGCCGTAGCCCGTCTCCCAGTTCATCAGCTTGAAGCCGTCCGGCGTGTTCATCTCCATGTCCGTACCCAGCAGGTACGTGCAGAAGTGCGCGCCGTGGTCGATGACGCCGCTCAGGAACGCCTGCGCCTGGACGCGCTTGCCCACGAGCCGGCCCTGCATGTCCGTGACCGCCACGATGAGCGTGTCGATCTCGCCGTTGCGGACCTGGGCCTCCAGCTCCTCAAGGCGCGGGTGCTTGCCGTGGGGCGCGTGCGAGCCGTGCCCGCCGCCTGGGCGACCCCCTGAAGTCTTGGCCATGCTGATCCTCCCTCGAATCGTGTGCGGGGACGATGACAGGTCTGGGCCGCTACTTCGCGGTCATCGCGCCGTCCGCAACGATCACGGAGCCCGTGACGAAGGACGACTCGTCCGATGCAAGGAACAGCGCCACGTTGGCGAGCTCGCGCGGCTCGCCGGGGCGGCCGATGGGCTGGAAGGAATCAATGGTTGCGTAGACCTCCTTGAGGCCGCCGAGCATGTCCGCGTGCGCGTAGTTGATGGGCGTGTCCACCCAGCCCGGGGCGAGGGCGTTGCAGCGGATCCCCTGCTTCGCGTAGTCCAGCGCGATCCCCTTGGAGAGCATCACGATGGCGCCCTTGGAGGTGGCGTAGATCGCGAGGAACGGCTCCGCGACCAGGCCGTTCACGGACGTGGTGTTGATCAGCGAGCCGCCGCCCTGGCGCAGCATGTGCGGGATGGCGTAACGGCAGCCGTAGATGCAGCCCTTCACGTTCACGTTGAGCGTGCGGTCCACGATCTCGTCCGGGACCTCGTGGAAGACGCCCGGGATGTTCACCCCGGCGTTGTTGAACGCCACGTCCAGGCGGCCCCAGCGCTCCACGGTCCCGTCCGTGTACGCCTTCACCGAGGCGGCGTCGCTGACGTCCGCGGCAACCGCGAACGCCTGGTCGCCGATCTCCCGCGCCACCGCCTCCACCGCGTCCCGGTTGACGTCCACGCAGGTGACCCTCGCGCCCTCCTCTGCGAAGCGGATGGCGCTCGCCCGGCCGATCCCGGAGCCCGCGCCCGTCACGATCGTGACCTTGCCCGCCAGCCGATCTCCCATGCCGTCGTTCCTCCTCGTGGCCCTCCCGGGCCCACGCAACGGAAAAGCCGTTGACATCGCCGTCGCAGTCTGCGCTTACTGCGCGCCATACGGAGGGCGATCGCGTGAGGGCGCGATCGTACGCGCCACGTCGACGGCGCAGAAGGAGGGTTTCGGAGGATGACATCAGCGCCTGCTCAGGGCGGCCGCTCCAGGGACGAGGAACGTCTCCACCAGCTTGGCTACGCGCAGGAGCTGCG
>CAIYZX010000107.1 GCA_903930745.1 uncultured Chloroflexota bacterium
CACCAAGTACGCGGACGAGCTGCTGGACTTCACCGGCATTGACTGGCCGGAGCCGGTCCGCATCATGCAGACCAACTGGATCGGCCGGAGCACCGGCGCCGAGGTGGTCTTCGAGAGCGCCCAGATGCCGCACCACGCGGGCGGTGAGGCCATCCGCGTCTTCACCACGCGCCCGGACACGCTCTTCGGCGCCACCTTCATGGTCCTGGCCCCGGAGCATCCGCTCGTCGCCACACTGACCTCGCCGGACCGCCGCGCGGAGGTTGAGGCCTACGTGAAGGCCGCGGCCACGAAGACGGAGATCGACCGGCTCTCCACGGACCGCGACAAGACGGGCGTGGCCATCGGTGCCGAGGCGATCAACCCGGTCAACGGCGCGCGGATCCCCATCTTCATCGCGGACTACGTGCTCAGCTCCTACGGCACGGGCGCCATCATGGCCGTCCCCGCGCACGACGAGCGTGACTTCGCCTTCGCGAAGAAGTTCAACCTGCCCATCATCAACGTGGTCATGCCCAGGGACGGCGATGCCGATGTCGTCCTCGAGGAGGCCTTCACCGAGCACAGCATCGACGAGGTGATGGTCAACTCCGGCCAGTTCACCGGGCGCAAGGCGTCCGAGGCCTGGCACGAGATCGTCAGCTGGCTGGGCGAGACGGGCCGCGGCCGCCAGGCCGTCACGTACCGCATCCGGGACTGGCTGATCAGCCGCCAGCGCTACTGGGGCACGCCCATCCCGGTCGTCCACTGCGATGACTGCGGTCCGGTGGCGGTCAACGAGACGGACCTGCCGGTCCTGCTGCCGGAGACCGTGGACTACCAGGGCAGCGGCGACAACCCGCTCAACCGTGACGAGGCGTTCCTCGCGGTGGACTGCCCGCAGTGCGGCAAGCCGGCCCGGCGCGAGACGGACACGATGGACACGTTCATCGACTCGTCCTGGTACTGGTTCCGCTACCTCACCCCGCACAACGGCGAGCTGCCCGTGGACCCGGACGTGGTCCGCGAGTGGTCACCGGTGGACCAGTACACCGGTGGCGCGGAGCACGCGGTGATGCACCTGCTGTACAGCCGGTTCTTCACCAAGGCCATGCGCGACCTGGGTCTCGTCAACGTGGACGAGCCGTTCCGCCGCCTCTTCAACCAGGGCCAGATCCTTGGCGCGGACGGCGAGCGCATGTCCAAGTCCCGCGGCAACGTGCAGGACCCGGACGAGCTGGTGGCCAAGTACGGCGCGGACACCGTCCGCCTGTTCCTGATGTTCATGGGCCCCTGGGACCAGGGTGGCCCGTGGAGCCCCACCGGCATCGGCGGCGTCTCCAAGTTCCTCCACCGCGTCTGGACCCTGTCCACGGATCCGTCCGGCCGCGAGCCGGGTGACCCGAACGCGGGCCAGCTGCCCGCCGGCGAGTCCGAGCATGACGCGCGCTCGCGGATGCGCTCCGCGGCGCACAAGACGCTCGCAGCCGTCACGGAGGACTACGAGGGCTTCCGCTGGAACACCATGATCGCCAAGCTCATGGAGCTCTCCAACACGCTGTTCCGCTACCGCGGGACGTCCGTGGCGGGCCTCCCGGAGTGGGACGAGGCCATCCGGATCCTGCTCCTGATGCTGGCCCCGGCCGCCCCGCACATCACCGAAGAGCTCTGGTCCCGCCGCCTGGAGGCCGCGGGTGAGCCCTGGTCGTCCATCCACACGGCCCGCTGGCCGGAGCTGGACGTGGCCGCCACCCTGGACGACACCCGCGAGGTGCCGCTCCAGGTGAACGGCAAGCTCCGCGACCTCGTCACCGTCCCCACCGGCATCAGCCAGGTGGAGCTGGAGCAGATCGCCCTGTCGCGTGACAAGGTGATCGCGGCCATCGGCGACAAGGAGGTCGCCAAGGTGATCGTCGTTGGCGGCGGCAAGCTGGTGAACATCGTCGTCAAGGGCTGACGCCCGCCACTTCGTCCTTCGCAGCAATGCACGAAGGCCCGGTGCCCCTCGCGGGACGCCGGGCCTTCTGCCGTACTCTCGAGGACGGACTGGTGCGGTCGATCGATGCCTCCGGTCAGGGCGCGGGGATCTCCACCCACAGGAAGTATGGCGTCTCGGTTCCCAACTCCGGAACCTGGTGATCCATGAACATCACCACGGCGCGCGCAGGCCGGCGAAGCGCCTTCGGAACTTGCAGCGTCAGCGAGGCGCCGGGTTTGAGCTCCGCACCTGTCCAGTCCGTCACGGGTTCGGTCATCCAGGGCGGTCCGTACCAGTTCCGAACCTCGTCCGGAACGATCCACCAGGTCTTGGAGGAGCTGTTCGCGACAGAGACGGTTGATGAGTCCGGCGCGAGGCGTATGGACACCCCGTCCGGGGCGCCGGCCATCCCCGCCCCCCATTGTTCATTCATGGTCCCCGGTGTCCCAACGCCGCCTGCCGGTGACCCTGAGATCTCGGCCCCTGGGCTGCAGGCCCAGAGTGCCCATCCCACCACGAGGCCGGCGAGCAATCCGGCGACCCGTCCCCCATGCCGGCTCACGGCTTGGGTGCCTCACCGATGACGAACCCGCGGAGCACCTCGCCTGTCAATTGATCGACCAGGACACCGGTCAGGCGTGATGCGCCACTGGTTGCGGTGGATCCGTCGTTCCCCACGGGGCCCAGACTCGGCGGGCGACCGCCATCGACAACGACCACCCACACGTCGCGCGTCTCCCCGCCCGGATAGGCTGACGCACGGCCGGTGAGGACGGTCGTCGCACGGTCCCTCATCACAGGGAGGAAGTCGCGAGCGGCTGCCACGGCCCTGGTGGAGTCGATGGCGCCCGAGTCCCTCTGCGCCGTCAGTTCCACCTGGACCAGCTCCGCGTCGGCCGCCGTGACCACGGGCCCCGGAGTGGCGCCCCGCGTCGCTATCACTGTGGCCAGGAGCAACCCCACGCCGGCGACCGCAGTGAGCCCTGCCCACCGACGAAGGCGAAGCATGTTCGTCACGAGGAGCACTCCTTGTCCCACACCTCGTACCTCACGCTGTTGACGCGCAGCGCTCCGTACCAGGTCCCTTGATTGGTGAACACCGGAGATGTGAGCGAGAACCACGATGCCGAACCCACGGGGCTCATGTACGTGTTGGTGAAGTCCATGTGAGCCGTGGTCCCGCCAGGCATCTGGTCTGACTTGCGGTGCGTCTCGCCGAAGACCTGGTAGTCAGTGACATCCCAGGACAGGGTGGCCGTCGCGATGATCGTGCCGCCGCGCCGGAACGAAAATGTGTCACCCGCCGGGTCCCAGTCAACCCGATAGTTCGTGGTGCCGGACTGACCCGCCCAGAAAGAGGTGACAGGCGTTCCGGCGTTGTTGGTGTACTGAACAAACACCTGGCGTGTGTAGACGCCGCCATCCTTCGACCGGATCCAGCCGACCTGCGCCCAGCGTGACGTGCCGCTGTTCAGCATCACCCATCCGGTGACTTCGCTGCCGTCCGTTACCCAAGGCTGATACTCCTCGATATCAGCCTTGATGCCATCGGGCGCCACGGTCGGCGAGTCCATCGTGCCGGCGTAGCCGGCAAAGTCCTGGTCTGGACGGGATGGGCTGCACGAGGCGGAGACTGATTGCACTCCGATCGACAGGCTCAGCGCTGACCCCGCCAAGACCGATGCCAGGACGACCAACAAGTATCGGTGCATGCGCACCTCCCCTCAACCTGTTGGGACGCCGCGGCAAGCGTGACGATGGATCTCCTCCCGGGCAAGTGCCAGTCAGACGCTCGCCGCGGGCCGTCCATCCTCGCCCTTCAGCGCCTCCGCTTGGGGGTTGATGGTCATGCGCCGGCCGGGAAGGAGGGACGCGTCAGTCGATGACGAAGAACGAGAACGGCGTGGCGGCGGCCGCGACGCCGGTCAGGTAGACCGTGATCGTCTTGGCGGTGGTGCTGATGGCCACGCGCTGGACCACGATGGTGCCGCCCGGGTTGCCCATGAGCGTGACGAGGACCTTGGAGCTCGCCGTGAGGGCCACCGGCGACGTGATGGTCTTCGACCTGGCGCCCTTGGCGATCGTGCCGCGGCCGGCGCTCGCGAAGGCGACGCGCCCGACGGCCTCGATGGCGCGGCCGGTGCCGGCCTCGGCGCGAAGTGCCGCGCCCGAGCCGCTCAGCGCCTTGACGCCGGTGCCCGAGATGCTCTCACCGGACAGGCCCGGGCCGGTGTGGGACGAGCCGCGCACGCCGGCCATGGACGAGCTCTCGCCGAAGACGCCGATCCCGCTGTTGGACGTCCCGTGAACGCCGGCGCCCAGGTCACCCTGGCCAACGACGCCCTGCCCGGTGCCCTGCGCGTACCCGTAGACGCCCGTGCCGTCCATCGTCTCGCCGTAG
>CAIYZX010000108.1 GCA_903930745.1 uncultured Chloroflexota bacterium
CGTTCACCGACGCCACGGGCTGGAGCTGGCCCTGCGCATCGAGCACCGGCTGGAGGCGCCCGTCCGACCAGGCGAGCTGGTACGGCTCCACGTTGATGAACGCCACGTTGGACGGGGCGTCCTTGGCCGCCGCCTTCACGCTCTCGAGCGTGGGCCCGCACTGCGAGCTCTGGCAGAAGGCCGGCGTGGCAAAGACAAGCACGAAGGGCCGGCCCGCCGCGAGCGCCTCCGCGACGGACGTCTCGTAGAAGTGCAGGTTGGGGGAGGGGTCCGTGGAGAGGCGCTTGATGTCGCCCCCCACGTCTGACAGGGTGGGCGTTCGCGATGCCGGGGCCTTCTCGCCAACCGCAACGGTCACCCCGTCCTCCACCACGGAGAACGCGATGCCGATGGCCTCCTGCGGTGACGCGGGCGAAGCGGTGATGAAGATGGCCTTCCAGTCACCGGCCACCGGGAAGTCCGCGTTGAGGACGTACTCGCCGCGGGCGCCCTCGATGGCCCAGACGAACTCCGCGGGCGCGGCGGCCGTGGGCTCCTGGGACCCCGGGGCGATGAACGAGACCTGGGCGGTCCGGTCCGGCGAGGCGGCGGGGAGCTTGCCGGCGGCGTCCAGGAACGAGAAGACGAACCGGTTGGGGCCCACGGACTGCTGGCTGCTGATGATCACCGGGATCACGCTGGCCGAGCGGGCGGTGGGGGCCGGGGTGACGCCCGACGGGGGCGGGGTGACGGCGGGTGCCACGGACCAGTCCGGGGCCACGACCGTGGAGGTGCCGGTGCAGGCGGCGAAGGCGACCGTGGCCAGGGCCAGGAGCGCGGCGGGGATCCGTGGAGATCGCATGGTGGTCCAAGGGTAGCCCCGGTCCGCGGACCCCGCCGGGAGCGTCCCCGGAGCGCGTCCGGGAACGCACCTCGGGCCCGCCGCGCGCGCCCGCGTAGAATGTCCGCGAAGGTCCCCCGCCGGCCCGTCACCGCCCGTCCATCCACGCCTCGCGAAGGATCACCCCAACCACGTGACCCGCTTCCAGAAGACCGCCGTCGTCACGGTGATCGCCACGGTCCTGCTCGTGACCGTCGGCGTCATCGTGCGTGCCACGGGCTCCGGCATGGGCTGCCCGGACTGGCCGCTCTGCTACGGGCAGGTCCTCCCGCCGCTGGACGACTCGAAGGCCTGGTGGGAGTGGATCCACCGCGACATCGCCGCCATCATCGGCTTCCTGATCCTGGGCGTCGCCTTCTTCGCCGTGAAGGACCACAGGCGCCAGCCCGCCATCGTGTGGCCCAGCATCGCCGCCGTGCTGCTGGTGGGCTTCCAGGCCTGGCTGGGCAAGGAGACCGTCCGGCTCGCCAACAGCGGCATCTCCGTCACCGCCCACATGGCGGCCGCGATGAGCCTGCTCGGCGTCCTCGTCTTCGTCACGGTCCGTGCCTTCTACCCCGCGCGCCTCCCGGCCCGCGGCGGCTCCCAGCGCTTCACCATGCTCGCGGTCCTCGCGGCCGCCGCGATGTTCGTCCTGCTGCTGTTCGGGTCCAACGTCACCGCCATGAACGCCGGTCTCGTGTTCACGGACTGGCCGCTCATGAACGGCTCGGCCTTCCCCATCGGCCCGGCCACGGACACGGCCGTCCGCCCGCTCTACGAGGCGCACGCGCTCCACCGCTACGTCGCGGGCGTTGTGCTGCTCATCGCGTGGGCACCGCTTGCCATCGCCTGGCGCGCGAAGCCCCGCCGCACCGTGCTCTTCCGCCTCGCGCTCCTCGTGGGCGTGCTGTATCCGGTCCAGGTGGTGATCGGCGCCCTGCAGATCTGGACCCTGCTCTCGGACTGGACACAGACGCTGCACCTGGCCATCGGCACCGTCCTGTGGGGTGGCTCCGCCGCCCTGGCCTTCGCCGCGTACTACGAGGCGAGGACCGAGGGTCCGCCCGCCGGCGACGGCACCGCGGCCACGGACGGAACCGGCGACACGGGCGAGGCCGGCACCCGCGGCCCCTCCACCACCGGCGACAAGGTCCGCGCCTACATTGCCCTGACGAAGCCTCGAATCATCGAGCTGCTGCTGGTCACCACCATCCCCGCGATGGTCCTGGCCACGCGCGACCTGCCGGGCATGAGCCTGCCGGAGTGGTTCCGCCTCGCGTTCTGGACGCTGCTGGGCGGCTCGCTCGCCGCGGGCTCCGCGAACGCGATCAACCAGTACCTGGACCGCGACATCGACCTGCTGATGTCCCGCACCCGCCGTCGCCCGCTCCCGGCCCACGACGTGACGCCGGAGAACGCGCTGGTCTTCGGGTTC
>CAIYZX010000109.1 GCA_903930745.1 uncultured Chloroflexota bacterium
CACCCAGTAGCCCTGGAGCTGCGGCGCCGGGCCCAGGATGTAGCGGTCGTCCGGCGTGAAGCTCTCCGGGCCGTTGAAGAAGAGCTTGATGCCCACCTCGTTGAGGAGCGGCAGGCGGCGCGCGGCCAGCGCGATGTACGGTGCCAGGTGGTCCCAGTCCTCCGGCAGCCGGATGAACTCGGAGTCCTCCGGGATCCCATCGTGGCCCCAGGGCTTCGCGCCGGGCTCGAAGAAGCCCACCATGACCTTGCCCGTGTCCTCGCGGATGTACGCGGTGTCGTCCGGGCAGCGCAGGACGGGAAGATCCGGCTGCAGGCCCTCCACGGGCTCCGTGATCAGGTAGAAGTGCTCGGCGGCGTGGAGCGGGATGTCGATGCCGTTCTTGCGGCCCAGCTCACGCGCCCACATGCCGGCGCAGTTCACGACGATCTCGCAGGCGATGTCGCCCTTGTCCGTCCGGACGCCCGTCACGCGGCCGTCCTTGGTGAGCACCTCCTCCACCCTGGTGTGCTCGAGGATCGTGCCGCCCATGTTGCGGAAGCCGCGGGCGACGGCGATCGTGGCATCGGCCGGGTTGGCCACGCCATCGGCCGGGAGGTAGACGGCGCCGTGGATGCCGGACTCGTCCATGAGCGGCCACTTGGCCTTCGCCTCGGACGGGGAGATCTCGTGGACCTCGAACCCGGCGGTCTTGGCCATCGCCATGTTCCGGGTGATCTCGCTCCAGCGCTCCGCGTCACGCGCGATGAGGATGGAGCCGGTCCGCCGGACGCCCGTGGAAAGGCCCGTCTCCGCCTCCACCTGGCGGAAGAGCGTCTCCGCGTACGCCGCGAGGACGGTCATGTTGTACGTGGCCCGAAGCTTGGTCAGCAGGCCCGCGGCGTGCCACGTGGTGCCGCTCGTGAGGACCTTGCGCTCCACCTGGACCGTGTCCGTCCAGCCCCGCTTCGCAAGGTGGTACGCCACGGACGTTCCCACGATGCCGCCGCCGATGACGACGACCCTGGCGTGGGTGGGGATGGAGCTGCTCATGAAGTCCTCCCGGGGACGCGGTGCTGCTGGTTGCCGATGGCGGATCGGCCGGGGCGATGTCCCCGGTGGCGCCGGGTCCGGCGCGCGCCTCGGCGTCGGACCCGGCTGCCTGGTGGCCCGTCCCGGGGCCTAGGAGCGGGACAGGTCGATGGTGATCTGCTTGGTCTCGGTGAGCTCGCCGAAGACCCAGTCGGAGAGCTCGCGCCCAAGACCGGACTTCTTCATGCCGCCGAACGGGGCCAGCTGGTCCCAGTAGTTGTTGGACTCGTTGATGTGGACGGTGCCGCAGCGGATCCCCTCGGCGAGCGCGAACGCCGTCTTGAGCGAGCGCGTGAACGCCGCGCCCTGGAGGCCGTACGGGGTCTCGTTGGCGATCTCGATGGCCTCGTCCACGGTCCCGAAGGTCATGATCGGCGCCACGGGGCCGAAGGTCTCGTCGCGCGCCATCAGGAAGTCAGACGTCACGCCGTCCACCACGGTGGGTTCGAAGTAGAGGCCGTTGCTGCCGCCGCCGGTCAGGAACCTCCCGCCACGGGCCCGGGCGTCGTCGATGTGGGCCTGGACCTTGCGGGCGTTCGCCGGGTTGTTCAGCGGGCCCATGTCCGTGTCCTCGTGGAGCGGGTTGCCCATCTTCACGAGCCTCGTCCGGGCGACCAGCTTCTCCACGAACACGTCGTGGATGGCGTGGTGGACGAGCACGCGCTCGGACGCGGTGCAGACCTGGCCCGCGAGGTAGAAGCAGCCGGTGATCGTGGCCTCAACGGCCGCGTCCAGGTCCGCGTCGTCCATGACGACGAGCGGGCCGTTGCCACCCA
The DNA here is from genome assembly GCA_903930745.1 of uncultured Chloroflexota bacterium. GTDB lineage: Bacteria > Chloroflexota > Limnocylindria > Limnocylindrales > CSP1-4 > CAIXZV01. The sequence continues at coordinate 1,848 of CAIYZX010000109.1, forward strand.
GCTCCAGCAGGAGCCGCTTGATGCCGGCGATCCGCGTCAGGCGCTCGCCCGTCACGGTCTCACCGGTGAACGAGATGGCGTTGGTGCCGGGGTTGCTCACCAGCTCCTCGCCCACCACGTCGCCCGGACCCGTGATCACGTTCACGGAGCCCGCCGGGAAGCCCGCCTCCTCGTAGATCTCCGCGAGGGCGATCGCGGAGAACGGGGTGGTGGACGCCGGCTTGAAGATCAGCGAGTTGGCGGCGGCGAGGCCGTGGCTGGCGGCGATGTTCGGGATGTCGTTCGGCCAGTTCCAGGGCGAGATCACGCCCACCACGCCAACCGGCTCGTGCGTCACGAGGATGCGCTTGTTGTTGCTGTCCTCCTGGGTGGAGGGGTGCACGAGACCGCGGAGGCGCTTGAGTCCCTCGGCGGCCTCGATGAAGTGCGGGTTGCTGTAGACCTTGACCTCGTCCCGGGCTTCGCGGATGGTCTTGCCCACCTCGCGGCAGAGCAGCGTGGAGTCCTCCTCCGCGCGCCGGTTCGCGATCCGGGCCGCGTCGTGGAGCATCTCGGCGCGCCGCATCACGGACAGCTTCGCGAGCGCCTTCTGGCCCTCCCTCGCCGCCTCGATGGCCGCCTGCACGTCCTTGGCCGTGCCCTTGGCGCAGGTGCCGATGATGCTCCCGTCGCCGGGGGAGGTGACCTCGAAGCGCTCGCCGCTCTCGGACTCCACCCACTCGCCGCCAATGAAGAGCTTCTTGTGGATCTCGGGGAAGGCCATGGCTCTAGCAGCTCCCGTGCGCGGTTCCGGCCGGGCGCCCGCCGCCGTTGGAGGGCGCCCGGCCGATGGATGGGTCTAGCGGTAGCCGCCCTTGCCCATGGGGATCGAGACCAGCCGGGTGAGCAGCGCGTACGCCGCGCCGGACAGCACGATCGAGGGGATGGAGGCGGTGACGTACTTGAAGACGTTGATGTCGCCGATGATCAGGCGGTTCTCGTAGGTCACCGGGTCCAGGAGGATCCAGTAGACGAACATGCCGAACGCGGTGGCCAGGATGGCCATCCAGTTCACGCCGCCCCAGAAGCGGTACGTGCCGGCGGCGGTGTCGTCGTAGAGCGACAGCACGTCCAGCCTCTGCTTGCGGAAGACGTAGTAGTCCACGATCTGGATGCCGCAGATGGGCGCGAAGACCACGCCCAGCAGGTACATGAACGTGACGATGTTGGCGCTGAACCAGTCCGCGAAGAAGGCGCAGATCACGGCCACGGGGCCAAGGGTGATCACGGCCATGATCTTCCAGGAGAGGCGGAACTGGAGGGCGGGGATCTGCTTGAGGCCGATCATCGTGGCGTAGACGCCCACCACCGCGGTGCCGATGTTGGCGAGCGCGATGAAGATGACCGCCACGATGCCCATCCAGAGGCCCGTGACCTGCACGAACGCGACGGACGGGTCCGCCACTCCGGTGGCGAGGCTGGCGTACAGGCCGATGAGGCCGATGAGGCCCGTGACCAGGCCCAGGCAGATCATCGCGGGCAGCAGCGCCTGGCTGACGCTCTTGCCCATCCGCATGATGCCGCCCATGTACGGCCACCACGAGAGGACGGTGGCCACGAGGATCTCGAAGCCCAGCGAGTAGTTGAGGTGGAGGTCGCCCGTGTCGTACGCGGGGACGCCGGCGGCGATCTTGTCCCAGCCCGTCTGCGCGATGAGCATGAACAGGACGATGAGGCCGGTGGCCGCCACGGCCACGGCGATCCAGACGGAGTTGTCGCGGACGGAGTCCGCACCGCCCAGGACCATCCAGAACGACAGGACCACGGTGGCCAGCGAGACGACCACCTGCACGATGTGCTTGGTGTCCTCGCCGATGATCCCGCCGGCGGCCAGCACCTCTGCCGCGGCGTTGCCCAGCAGGATGATCAGCAGGCAGTTCCAGCCGATGATGCTGGCGTACTGGACGAAGATCGCGAATGCGGAGCCGCGGAAGCCGTAGATGGGCTTGGAGGCGGCGATGGTGTCGATGCCGTACTTGATGGAGACGGGCATCGCCGCGACGGTGGTGAAGTACATGCCCACCAGGGCACCCGCGATCATCGCGATGGTGCCGAGGCCCGCGGTGAGGTACCACGAGACGGCGCCGCCGATGGCGTAGCTCCAGGCCGCGATGCCCGCGGAGAGCGTGACGCCGAAGAGGCCGATGACACCCCAGTTGCGCTCGGACGGCGCGATGGGCCAGGAGCCCTCGGCCGCCATCCCGATGGCGCTGCTGCCCGCGCCGCTCTCAGTGGCCATAGAGCACCCATCCTCCCACGAGCAGAATGGCGGGGATGACGAGGCCCACGACGGCCAGGATCACCTGGTCCCTGCGGGTGGGCTCCGCTCCCTCGTAGTCCGGGTCGCTGTTGACGAGCTGCAGGCGCTCCTGTAGCGCCCGGCGAAGCTCGGCCTCCTGGTCCGTTGCCATGAACTCCTCCCTCCAGAACCCCCGTCACACCGTGGGATCAAGGCTGGATCGTCCTGCTTCGGCACCTCCATGCTGCGGCAGCGGCGGATCGCTGACGCGGTGTGGACCACTATGGTGGACAGGCGCGGACGTTATACGAGACAACCCACCGGGTCAACGTGTGCTTCAGGCAGATGTGGCCGGGAGCTCCGGGACATCGCGGGCGTCACGCAGCACGGTGGCCACCGTGGCGGTGGTCGCGTCGGCGGCATCGGCCAGGATCGCGGCGAGATCGGTCACCGGCCCTTCGGATTCCAGGTCCACCACGCGCTGGTCCAGCTCCTCGCGCAGGACCACGGACACGATGCGTCCGTCCCGGTTCCACTCCGTGCCCCGGGAGCCACGCGCATCCGTCCAGGATCCCCGGGCGGTGAACCCGGCCCGCTCCATGGCACCTCGCAGCTCCGTCTCGAACAGCACGCCCAGGCCCAGCGGGACGGAGAAGGAGTGCACGCTCCCCTGCTGGGGCGGCCGCGTGGGCGCGTTGCGCGTCCCCTCCCCCTTGAGGCGGAAGGCGAGGACCAGCGGGAACGGCGTCACCACCGTGGTGAGGATCGCGATCATCACCGCCACGCCGAACAGGCTCGCCGGGATGATGCCGTTGGCGAGGCCGATGCCGGCAACCACCAGCGCCACCTCGCCGCGCGGGACCATGCCCACGCCAACGCGCAGGGCCCCCACGGGCGTGAACCCCGTGAGCAGGGCCGGTATGCCGCCGCCGATGACCTTGCCCAGGCCGGCGAGGAAGGTCAGCACGAGGCCGATCCCCAGGACCGGCTCCACTGCCCGGTAGTCCACGAGCATGCCCATGGCAACGAAGAAGACCGGGATGAGGACGTGGCCGACGGAGCGGACCTCCGGCTCCAGCTGGCGGCGCAGGGGGCTGCGCGAGAGGGCGAGGCCGGCGGAGTAGGAGCCGATGATCATCGCGAGCCCCACGGACTCCGCGACCCACCCGGCGAGGAGCGCGAGCGCCGTGGCGATCGCGACGGTGGCGCCGGCCGTGCGCAGGCCGCGGATGGACTTGCCCATCGGGACAGCCGCCAGGATGAGCAGCGCGGAGAGCCCCAGCCACAGGCCGATGGTGCGGATCGCCAGCATGCCCAGGTCCTGCGTGGCGCCATCCACGCCACCCGCCGCGACCACCAGGGCGAGGACGAGGACGCCGATGACGTCGTCGATGACGGCGGCGCCCAGGATCGTGGCGCCCTCGGGGGTGTCCAGCTTGCCGACGTCACCCAGCACCCGCGCGGTGACGCCAACGGACGTGGCGGTGAGGATGGCGCCGATGAAGAGCGCCTCCGGGTGGAACGGATCCGGCACGAGGCCGCCCGCCACCGCGACGAGCGCGCCCATCACGAACGGGATAATGACACCGCCGATGGCGACGCCCGTGGCGGACGGGGCGTAGCGGATGAAGGTCCGGAAGTCCGTGGTGAGGCCGGCGCCGAAGAGCAGGATCACCGCGGCGATCTGGCCGAAGAGCCAGAGCGGGGCGGGCACGCCGAGGGCGCCGGGATCCGGGTGCGGGAAGAGGCTGCCGAAGCCGCCGATGTCCCAGCCGCCCAGGGCGTAGGGGCCCACGATCATGCCGGCGAGCAGCTCGCCAACGACGGCCGGCTGGCGGAGGACGCGCTCCGCGAACTCCGCGCCCAGCTTGGCGGCGAGCAGGGCAACACCCAGCCAGAGCGCCAGCTCCGCGGAGGCGTGGGCGAGGTCGGTCACCACCATCGTGGCCGCGAGTATGGACCTGCGCGGACCCGGCTCGCGGGCCGTTCCAGCAGGACGCCGGTCAGTAGCGCGGTGGCGTGATCGCCCAGAGCGCCACCACCACCTCGTCCCCGGCGTTGCGCCAGGCGTGCGGCCGCAGGCTCTTGAAGGTGAGGGCATCGCCGGGGCCCATCTCGTGGACGTCCTCGTCCACGGTCACGGTCAGGCGACCGGACAGGACGGTGACGCACTCCTCCTCGGCGTCGTGGTGGTAGGCGGGGCCGGAGTCCGCGCCCGGCTGGATGGTGGACCGCAGGAGCAGGAGCCGGCCCGCGAGGGACGGCGTGAGGACCTCGTCCACGTAGCCGCCGTCCGGCAGCTCCACCTTGACGGAGTCGCTGGCGCGGACCAGGCCCTCCGTGCGGGTGGACGGTGGCTGGAAGAGCTCCACCAGGCTCACGCCCAGGGCCTCCGCGATCCGGCTGAGGGACGCGAAGGACGGCGAGACCCGGCCCAGCTCCACCTGGTTCAGGAAGGCCCGGCTGAGGCCGGACCGATCCGCCACCTCGCGCAGGGTGAGGCGGCTCCGGTCACGGGCACCGCGCAGGCGTGCGCCCAGGGTGAGGCCGTCGATGGCGTCGGCGCCCGGCGCCGGGCGGCCGTCCGCCGCGGGGACGGCGGCGACGTGCGGGCGCTTCACGGTGGCTCGGGGGCTCATGGGTGGATCGTAGCGGCCCAGCGGCTGCGTGGCCGGGTCTGCGGGGATCGGCACGACGATCGCGTGCGCGATAGGGCGCCTGCCGCAGTGCGGGTGGTTGGACGCGCTTGCTACCCTCGGTCCCGTGCGAGATCTGACGAGCCGTGCCCTCGACACGGCCACCGCGCTGGGCGCCACCTATGCCGATGTGCGGGTGGTGCGGCGCCTCGAGGAGTCGGTCACGATCAAGTCGACACGCGTTGAGGGCGTGGCGTCCGGGGAGTCCGAGGGGTTCGGGGTCCGGGTCATCGTTGGCGGCGCGTGGGGGTTCGCGTCCAGCCACATCCTGACCACCGCGGAGGCGGACCGGGTTGCCGCCGAAGCCGTGCGGATCGCCCGCGCCTCGGCCACCGCCATCCGCCGGCCCGTGCTGCTGGACAACCGCCCGCCGGCCCGTGGCCGCTTCGAGACCGCCGTGGCGGAGGACCCCTTCGCCATGCCGCTGGACCGCAAGATCGCGGACCTGCTCGCGGCGGACCGGGCGATGAACGCGGTCAGGGGGATCGCCTGGACGGAGTCCGTCTACGCGGCCCAGCGCGACGAGAAGACCTTCGCGGCCTCAGACGGCTCGTACACGGAGCAGGTCATCACCCACATCGGCGCGGGTCTCGAGGCCAACGCCGTGGCGGGCGACGAGCACCAGCGCCGCTCCTACCCGGACAACGGCGGCCTCTGGGCGTCGGCGGGCTACGAGCACGTGCGTGCCATGGACCTCGAGGGCAACGCGGAGCGCGTGGCCTCGGAGGCCGTGGAGCTCCTGACCGCACCCACGCTCCCCGCCGGCACGCGGACCATCGTCCTGCACCCGTCCCAGCTGTACATGCAGGTCCACGAGTCCTGCGGCCACCCCACGGAGCTGGACCGCGCCTTCGGCACGGAGGCCTCCTACGCCGGCACCAGCTTCCTGCTGCCGGACATGCTGGGCACCTTCCGCTACGGCTCCGACCTCGTGGACATCGTGGCGGACGCCACCGTCCCGGGCGGTCTCGGCTCCTTCGGCTGGGATGACGAGGGCGTCGCCGCCCAGTGCGTCCCGCTGGTCAAGGAGGGCATCTTCACGGGCTACCTCTCGTCCCGCGAGACCGCGCCGCGCATCGGCCGCGAGTCCGGCGGCGCCATGCGGGCGGACGGCTGGAACCGGATCCCGCTGATCCGGATGACCAACGTCAACCTCCTGCCCAAGCCCGGGATGACCTACGAGCAGATCATCGAGGACACGGACGACGGCCTCATGTTCGAGACCAACCGCTCCTGGTCCATCGACGACCGGCGGCTGAACTTCCAGTTCGGCACGGAGATCTGCCGCGAGATCAAGGGCGGCAAGCTGGGCCGGCTCTACCGGAACGGCACGTACACGGGCATCACGTACGAGCTGTGGCGCTCCATGGACGCCGTGGGCGACGCCTCGTCCTGGCGGATGTGGGCCACGCCCAACTGCGGCAAGGGTGAGCCCGGCCAGACCGGGCACGTGGGCCATGGCGCATCGGGCGCCCGGTTCCGCAACGTCCAGGTGGGGGTGATGTCGTGAGCGCATCGCACGATGCAGAGGCCACGCTGCGGATCGCCGAGGAGGCCGTCCGTCTCGCCCAGGCCGCCGGTGCCACCGAGGCCGAGGCCTTCGTGGTGGCCGCCGATTCCTCGCTGACCCGCTTCGCCAACTCCGAGATCCACCAGAACGTGGCCGCCACGGAGATCTCCGTCAACCTGCGCGTGGCGCGGGGCCGGCGCGTTGGCGTCGTCTCCACGGGACGCGTGGACGCGGAGGGGCTCCTGGCCCTGGCATCCCGCGCGGTCGCCGTCGCGGGTGCCGTGGAGGAGCGCGACGACTGGGCGGGCCTGCCGTCCGCCGATGCCGCCGCTCCCCTGCCCGCCGCCTGGTCCTCTGGCACCGCGGGTGCAACCCCCGAGCTGCGGGCCGCGGGCGCGCGGGCCGTGATCGGCGCCGCCGATGCCGCGGGCGTCACCGCGTACGGCTCGTTCTCCACGGACGTGGAGGCCATCGCCGTGGCGAACAGCCGTGGGATCCGCGTGGCGGAGGAGCGGACCTCGTCGCAGCTGCTGACCGTGACCATGGGCCCGGACAACGGGACCGGGTACGCGGAGGCGTGCGCCGTGGACGCCACCACCATCGACGCCGAGGCGCTGGGCCGCGAGGCCGCCGAACGGGCGCGCCGCTCCGCGAACCCCGTGGACATCGATCCCGGCGACTATCCCGTGGTCCTGGACCGGTACGCCGTGGTGGACCTCGTGGACATGCTGGGCTACCTCGGGTTCTCCGGGCTTGCCGTGGAGGAGGACCGCTCGTTCTTCGAGCCGGGCAAGCGCGTGGCCTCCCCGCTGATCTCCATCACGGACGACGGGCGCGATCCCGCCGGGCTCCCCGCGGGCTTCGACGCGGAGGGCGTGCCCAAGCAGCGCATCTCCCTGCTGGACGCCGGCGTCTGCCGGTCCGTGGTCCACGATGCGGCCACCGCCGCGAAGGCCGGCATCCCGTCCACGGGCCACGGCCTCCCCGCGCCGAACACCTGGGGCCCCTTCCCCACCAACATGGTGATGGCCGCGGGTGACGCCTCGGACGAGGAGCTGCTCGCCGGTCTCGGCCGGGGCCTGCTCGTGACGCGGTTCCACTACACGAACCCGGTCCACGCGAAGCGCGCGGTGATCACGGGCATGACCCGCGACGGCACGTTCCTCGTGGAGGACGGGCGGATCGTGGGGCCGGTGCGGAACCTGCGGTTCACGATGTCGTATCTCGACGCGCTCTCCAACGTGGAGGCGGTGGGCCGCGAGCGGCGCTGCCTGCGCGGGATGCTGGGCGGGATGGTGGTCCCGTCGCTGCGGCTCTCGGCGTTCACCTTCACCGGCGCCACCCGGGCCGGGTAGCGGCTCGGCCTCGGCCTCGGCCTCAACAGGGACAGGACGATCGATGGGCGTCTCGGACCGGCAGAATCCGGCGGACATCACGCTCTACGCGGAGACGGACGGGTCCGTCACCGTGGACACGGGCGCGCGCTACGTGCCCGTGTCCGAGGGGGACCTGGAGCGGATCCTGGACCGCGTGGCGGCCGATGGCGGCGCGATCCACCTGTACGGTGGCTCGGGCCGGGCGGACGACGGGGATGACCCGGCGTACCGCGAGGCGGACCCGGCGATGAACGCCGCCGGCTGGGTGCTGGCCATGGCCGCGGAGCGCGGGCTGCAGGTGATCCGGGGCGAGTAGGTCGCCGGACAGGTGGCCCGGGGCGGCCGATGGTAGACGTCTACCCGTTTGATGGTAGATTTCCACCATGAGCAGCCTCAACATCAAGAACGAGGAGACGGTGGCGCTGATCCGCGAGCTGGCGGACCGCCTTGGCGTCTCCATGACCGCGGCCGTGACGCAGGCGGTCCAGCACGAGCTCCGCCTGCAGAGCCTCACCGAGACGGAGATCGAGACCCGCGCGGCGGAGATGGAACGGGTCTGGCGATCCATCGGGGAGCTGCCCGGCGTTCGCGAATACCTGCGCCAGGACTTCGACGAGATGCTCTACGACGAGCGGGGGCTGCCGAAGTGATCATCGACACCTCGGCGGTGGTCGCGCTGATCTTCGACGAGCCCGAGGCCGCTTTGTTCCGGCGCCTCATGGCCGCTGCACCCGCGTGCCGGATGTCCGCGGCCACCTACGTGGAGCTGTGCGCGGTGGTGGACGGCAGGCGTGACCCGGTGTTCAGCTCCGCGGTGGAGCATGCGCTCCGCGTTGCGCGGATCGAGATCGTTCCGTTCACGCCGGAGCAGGCGCGGCTGGCCAGGGAGGCGTACCGGAGCTTCGGACGCGGCTCGGGGCACGCGGCGCAGCTCAACATGGGTGACTGCTTCGCCTACGCGCTGGCGCGCGACCTGGGCGAGCCGCTGCTCTTCAAGGGGCAGGACTTCGCGGTCACGGACATCGAGCTGGTCACGGAGCCGGATCCGCGACGGCGCCTGTCCGAGGAGCTGGCGGCGTACCTGGCGTCCAAGGGGGCCTCCGCCGCCGGCTGACGGACGCCGCCTGCGAGGGCTGCGGGGATACCCTCGCGCCGTGTGGCGGGGTTCCCTGACAAACAAGTGCCCCGGTCGTTCTGGGGGGAAAGAACGCCCGGGGCGGGCATAGTGTAATGGCACATGCGTGTCACTGTCGTGGGCTCTGCGCGGCCCAATACGGGATGCGCGGAGGTGGCTGCGTGCACGAGGAGGAGGGCATGGAGGCCGACCGCTGGGGGCAGCGCTCGCTTCGTGGTGCCAGAGTGCCAACGGTGGTCCTGACGCTCGCCGCGGAGATGGGCGTGGCCCCGGTGCTGGCCTGGCACAACGAGCTGGGTGGCATGACGTTCGCCCTGGGGACGGACCGGTACGTGAAGTGGAACCCGCTGACCACGGGCGTGGACCTGGCGCGGGAGCGTGACCGCCTGCGCTGGCTGGAGGGCCGGCACCCGGCCCCACGCGTGCTGGCCTGGGGCGAGGATGCGGAGGCGCAGTGGCTGGTGACGGCGGCGCTGGACGGAGACGTCGCCGTGGGCATGCCCTGGCGGGAGCGGCGGGCTGAGGCCATCGCGGCGATCGCCGCTGGGCTTCGGGCGCTCCACGCCGTGAGCATCGCGGACTTCCCTGCCGGCCTGACGGCCTCGTCATGGGTGGGCCGGCGCCCCGCGAACCTGGGGGACGCGCCGCCCATCGAGGACCTGGTGCTGGTCCATGGCGACGCCTGCGCGCCCAACACGCTGATCACCGCGGACGGCGCGTGGACCGGGAACGTGGACTTCGGCGACCTGGCGGTGGGTGACCGGTGGGCGGACCTCGCGGTCGCGTCCCTGAGCCTGGACTGGAACTTCGGCGAGGGCCACCAGGACGAGCTGTTCGAGGCGTACGGGATCCAGCGAGACGAAGAGAGGATCCGCTACTACCGCGCGCTCTGGGAGCAGGAGTCCTGACCGGCTTCGGGTGACGTCAGCCCCGTCAGGCCTGGGCCACGCAGAACTCGTTGCCCTCGGGATCCGCCATCACCGTCCAGCACAGCTTCTCGCCCAGCGCCCGCTGCGCGGTCACCGTGGCACCCAACGCCACGAGGCGCGCCACCTCGTCCGCCATGGAGTCCGCCCGCAGGTCCAGGTGGACCCGGTTCTTCACAGACTTGCGCTCCGGCACCTTCTGGAACAGCAGGTAGGGAGCGCCAGCAGGGGCGCCCTCGGCTGGGCCCAGTCCCACGTACTGCTCGTTCACCTCGTGGCGCTCGTACGTCCCCAGCGCCGCCTGCCAGAAGTCCACCACCGCGCCGTGATCGGCACAGTCGATCACGATCTCGGAGAAGCGCAGCCCCATCGGATCTCCCTCCCGCTCGTCTTGTCGGTCGCCGGCGTCGTGGCCGTCGTCTAGCGCCAGGCGGACCGCGCGGCGTCCGGGTACAGGCGCACGCGGCGGTACGGCTCCCGGCCGCGGGACCGCGAGACGAGGTTCGCCCGCTCTGCCATCTGGTGCTGGAGCCTGCGGATGTACGCGTTCTGGGGCGAGAGCTCGATGGCCTCGCCGCCTCGCCGCACGGACTCGATCGCCTGCTCCGTCTCCACCAGCGCCGCCTCCCGCGGGTCCACCTCCAGCGCGAAGATGGACGTCAGGGACGCCTGCATCTGGGCGATGGTGTTCGCCTTCAGGACGTAGATGGGCATGCCGCGGTCTTCCGCGTCGCGCAGGGCCGGCGGCTTGGTGCGGTACTCGGAGCGCAGCGTCATCGCCACGTCCGCCTCGTCCAGCTCGCGGGCGATGATGACGGGGAGCTCCAGCTCCCTGATCGCCTGCTCCAGGCGCCGGCGGCTGATCCCGTGCGGCAGGACCCGCAGCGTGGGCAGCGGGCTGGCGGACGAATCCATCGCGCGGGCGGCGGCACCGTACCCGTCATCGGATCCGTCCGGGCGCAGGTCGAGGTCGTCGTCCTCCTCGTCATCGGCATCGGCGGCACCGCCGGCCCCGGCCGCACCGGCTCCACCAGGGGCAACGGCGTCCCCGGCAGGCCTCGCGATCCCACCCGGAACCACGCCCGCGGCGGCACCCGGCACGGACCGCGCGATCCGCTCCTCCTCCCGGGCCTCCAGCTCCTCCGCGTTGACGGGGCGCGTTCCCTCGTCCTCATGCAGGGTGTTAAGCGCACGGGTGGCCTCCGCACGCCAGGCCTGCTGGCGGGCCATCTCGCGGGCGTCGCGCGCGCGGACATCCGGGACGGGCGGACCCAGCGGCGAGCGCTCCGCCCGCTCCACGGGACCCCGGTCCGCGATCTCGCCCGAGACGAACGCGCCGCCGGGGTGGACGGCGAACCGCTCGCCGGGCAGCGTCAGCGGTGCCGGTCGGTCGCCCTCCGATGCACGGGGCGAGCGCTCGCCACCGCGCGTTGGGGCGCCACGATCCGTGCGCCAGCCGCCGGACTGGCCGGGGCGATACCCGGGCCGCGGCGGGAGCCGGTCCTCGCCCGCGTAGCCGCCGGTCCGGTACGAGGAGCCCGCGCCGCCGGCACCACCGCGCCAGCCGGGCTC
>CAIYZX010000110.1 GCA_903930745.1 uncultured Chloroflexota bacterium
AGCGCGACGAGCGTGTCCGGGCGCACCTGCGCACCGTTCGGGTGCGTGGCGACGAGCGTGGGGGCCGGCGTTTCGAAGGACCACGAGACCGTCTCGGCAAGGACCCCGCCTGCGGCCGAACGGACGCCCGCGGGTACCTCCACGCTGTACCGCGTGGCCATCGGGAGGCGCTCGCCCGCGGGCACGAACACCAGCGTGCGGGGATCCGCCCAGCGCCACTCGCCGGCGGGCTGGGGCATGAGCCGCACAGGCAGGTCCGCGACGACCGCGGCCGCCACCTCCGCCAGGGCCACCATCGGCGAGCTGAAGGTCACGGACACGCCCGGGGCGATGCGGACGGCGCCCTCCGGCTGGTACCGGAGCACCTCGAGCTCGGCGAGTGCCTGCTCCCCGGGACCGGGGGCGGCGGGGCCGTCGCCCGCGGGCGGGAACGGCTCCGCGATCGTGCGTCCGGGCCGCGGTCGCGGGGCCGAAGCGTCCCTGACCAGCACGCCCTGCGCCGGCAGGGCCGGTGCCGTCAGCGGTTCCGGCAGCCGCTGGAGCAGCCGCGCCGTGGCGGCGTCGTCAAGCGGGATTGCGGCAGCCACCGGGACCGCGGGCACCGCCACGCGAGGACCCAGCGGGCCACGCCCCTCGGCCACGCCGAGACCAAGCGGACGCGACTCCACCGGGTCCGTACCGCTCGACATGGCCTCGTCGTGCATCGTGGTCGCCGTCGCCTCCGCGCATGATGGGTGGCCCCATCATGCGGCACGGGCGCCCCCTCGGCGAGCCGTCCCTGCGACCCAGGTCCCCTTTCGCCTTCGAGGCTCAGCGGATGGTCACGAACGCGTCCAGGTCCACCCTCGGCCGGCCCGCCGTCCCCGCCACGACGAGCTTCACCGTGTGGCTCCCGTAGGCCAGCGCCTTGCTCCACGCGATGTACCGGGGCTGGGCCGTGGACCGGTAGAGCAAGACCTTCGCCACCGTGGAGCCGTCCACGATGATCGTGACGTAGCCCCGACCCGTGCCGCGCATGGTGACGAAGCCGATGGACCGTCCCGTGAAGGTGAACGTGGCGGTGGCGCCGGCCGCCTTGGCCCAGGTGTCCGAGCCGCCGGAGAGCGTGCCCAGGGCGTAGGGCGTCCACGTCCCCTTGCGGGTGATCCCGGTGGCGGTCTGCTGGACCAGGCGAGCCGAGAGCGCCGCGGAGGTGGAGATGGTCGTGTGGCTCGCCGCATCGAACGCGGTGACCCGGAAGGACACCGTCCCGCTGGCGGGGACCGTGGTGGCGTACGAGGTGGCGAGGGCGGAGGCCAGGGCGACCTTCGTCCAGGCACCCGTGCCGGTCCGGCGCTCCAGGGTGTACTTGGTCAGGACGCCGCCATCGGTGGCGGCCCACGAGACGATGACCGGGATGGCGCTCGTGGCGCCCGCGGTGGGCAGCGTCACGCCCGCTCGCGGCGTCACGGTCACCGGCGTGGTGAACGTGGGCGCGGTGACATCCGGGATGGTGAGCGTGGCACACGAGGCGGGCGAGGTCACGTTGCCGCGCACATCGGTGGCCCGGACGCACACCTGGTGGCTGCCGTCGGCCAGCAGGGTGTCAGACGTGGAGGAGACGACCGCCGAGGCGGACGAGTCATGCGTCCCGTTGCCCAGCGAGCCCGCCTGGTTGTCGCCCCAGCACGCGATGGTCCCGGTGCGCGAGAGGCTGCAGGCGAAGACGCCGCCGGCGGCAACCCCCATGGCGCCCGTGGTGCCACCGGTCCCCGGGGCGGCGGTGGCCACCTCGCCCCAGCAGCTGACGACACCCGTGCTCCGCAGGACGCACGTGTCGTGGAACGATGCCCGGAGCGCGGTGACGCCCGTGACACCGGTGACGGGCGCCGGGGCGTTGGTCTCCGGGGTCACGGACGGGTCAAGGCCCAGCTGGCCCAGGGCATTGCTGCCCCAGCAGGAGAGCCCGCCCGTGGCGAGCATGGCGCACGTGTGGGCGCCGCCCGCCGCGACGGCCACGGCGTTCGCGAGGCCGGACACCGGTTCGGGCGTGTAGGCCCAGTCATAGCTGCCGGTGCCCAGGCGCCCGTTGTTGCCCGCACCCCAGCACTGGACGGTGCCGTTGGCAAGCACGGCGCAGGAGTGGACGTCACCCGCGGCGATCGCCGTCGCGGTGGTGATGCCGTTGACGAGCACCGGCACGGTGGAGTCAATCCCCCTGCCGTCTCCCAGCTCGGCGTAGTCACCCCTGCCCCAGCAGGCCACGGAGCCCGAGGCCAGCAGCGCGCACGTGTGGTAGCCACCACCGGAGAGCGCAACCACGCCCGTGAGGGTGCCCGCACCGTCAATGCCCACCACCGTGACCGGCGCCGCGGCGTTGGTATTGGTGTAGTCGCCCAGCTCCCCGAACTCGTTCGCGCCCCAGCAGCGGACGGTGGTGTCATCCAGCAGGGCGCACGTGTGCCAGCGGCCCGCAACCACCTGCGTCACGCCGGAGATGTCCACGGGCACCGGCGTGGCGCTGCTCAGGGTCACACCCTGGCCCAACTGCCCGTAGCCGCCGTCGCCCCAGCAGGTCACGGTTCCGGCGTAGGTCAGAGCGCAGGCGTGGCTCTCACCCGCCGTGATGCTCGCCGCGGACGTGAAGGTGATGCCCAGATCCACGGAGGCGTCTCCCGCCATCCCGGCCCTGTAGAACAGGGACTTCCACGGCCCGGCATCGATGCGAACCTCCCCCGAGCTCACCCCGCTGGGATCCGAGATGGTGGCGACCACCGAGGCGGAATCTCCCCGGCTGATGGTGGAGGGCGTCAGCACCGGCGTTGTGACCGCGGGCCCCGCCTCGTCCGGTGCCGCGCGCGTGAGGCTCACCGTGTACGTGGTGGTGGCCAGGCCATCCTCCGCGGTGACCTGCACCTGGAGCAAGGTGGTGCCCACCGGCACGGTGATGGTGGCGAGGTCGTTCATGGGATACAGGACCGTCCAGGCGCCCATGCCCGTCCGGTAGGCCATCGTGGCGTGCCATTCCAGCTGGTTGGCCACGATGGTGATGCTGGGACTGTAGGTGTCAACCTCCGCCGTGTAGGTGGTGGTGTCCCTCGAGAAGGCGGGGCTGAGGGCGGGACCGGAGAGGTCCAGTGACGCCAGCCGTGCCTCGGTCTCCGGAAGGATCGTCAGCGTGGTGCAGCTCCACCCGTCGTACGGGGTGACGTTTCCCGCGGCATCGCGACCACGGATGCAGACCGAGTGATCGCCGGTGTCCGTTGGCGCAAGGCCGTTGAGCCCGGGGACGGGAGCCAGGGCTTCCTCCACGGAGGTGGAACCGCGTCCAAGCTGACCCCGAGTGTTCGCGCCCCAGCACGAAACCGCGCCCGCGTACGTCTCCGCGCACGCGTGATTGGGGCCCACCGCAACGATCCACGCACCGGGGAGGTCGCCGGGCGAGCGCAGGCTGACCGTGCCGCCGCCCCAGCACGTCAGGTTGAGGGTGCCCAGCACAGCGCAGGCGGTGCCGCCCATGGAGACCTGGCGCAGGCCAGGCACGACGCCGCCTGTGGACAGGCCCGTGTACGGACTGCCCCAGCAGATGGTTCCGTAGTCCATGCGCCGCACGCACGTCATGTCCTCGGCCACGAAGATCGCCAGGGCGAGGTCAACCTCGAGAATCTTGGTCATGGCCACGGGCGTCCGCTGCGGGTCCAGGGTCTCGCCGGCCCCCAGCTGCATCCAGTCGTTGGCGCCCCAGCAGTACGGCAGGTTGCCCTCCACGATGGCGCAGGTGTGATCCGGGGCGGCGGCGATCTGCGTGGCCGTCGTGATGCCGATCGCCTCAACCGGTGCCAGCTGGTTCACGCTGCCGCCATCGCCCAGCTGGCCGGCCCCGTCATTGCCCCAGCACACGATGTGGCGGGTGGCGAGGATCGCGCACGCATGGAGACCGCCAACCGCGATGGCCGTTGCATTCGTGATGCCCTGCACCTGGACCGGCACGGAGCTGTTCGTGGTGGTTCCATCGCCCAGCTGGCCGTGCTCGTTGGCGCCCCAGCACCACACCGTGCCATCCGCCAGGACCGCACAGCCCGTCTGCGTCCGGAAGGACATCGCGACCGCGCCCTCCAGCCCCACGACCGGCGTGGGCAGCGGGCGGTTGGTCGTGGTTCCGTCGCCCAGCTGGCCGGCGGCGTTCCAGCCCCAGCACTCCACGGACCCGCCCCACAGCAGCGCACAGGTGGCGTCATCGCCCGCGGAGATGTCGATCACCTTCGCCAGGGAGACGGAGACCTCCTCGCTCGTGGAGTCCCAGGCCCCGTCAACGGGGAGCACCGGCGCCGCGCTGACATCGTCCAAGATGACCTCGCCTCCGGTGACCCCGGTGTTGTCCGTGATCAGCGCGGTGGCGGTGCGAAGGGTCTTGCGGAGCGAGGGGGCAGGCGTGACCTGGGCCGACGAGACAACAGGCGGCGTCGTGTCCGCCGCGAGTGCCGGGGCCGGGAGCGCCGCGCCCATCGTGGCGGCGGTCAACAGCGCGACCAGCGCGCGGCGCAGGCTGCCGATGGTCCCCGTGGCGGTCCGCTGGCCCATGTCCTCGTCCTCTCCCCGTCCCGAGGGTCCCGGTGGATGTCATCGGGGAACCGAGCGGGAGCGTGCGGATGGGCCAAGCATGCGGTGGCCCGAAGCCGGGGACGCTGCGTCCCACGGTAGCCATGCGAGCGTGGGCCACCTGTAGGACCGGCCACCGGGCGGGCGTAGGACGTGGTGCGCGCCGGTTCGCCCGGTCACAGGGCCGTCCATGCCACCTCGCCCACCGCGGGTCGTGGGCCGCTCGCGGACCCTCGGCGTGTGGGAGCGCAGGCAGGGTCATGTAGGACGACGCACGGTCCGGGTACCGCCACGCAACGCCCTTGCGACACCCCTTACATCTACCGCCCGCCGAACCCGAGGGCCACACTGGGCTGCATTCATCCGCAGGACGGGCGACCTCATCCGCCCGGCTGCCAGCACCACCGGAGCCAGCCCATGTCAACGCTCACCACGCCCGGCCGCGTCCGCCGGGCCACCGTCTCCGTCCTCGCCGCAGCCGGCGTCACGGTCACCCTGCTTGCCGGTGCCGCGCCTGCCCTCGCGATCGTCTCTCAGTCCTCCACCATCGTGACCAGCTCCCAGCAGACGATCGATCTCGGCGCCACGGTTGACCTCTCGGCCACGGTTGACGGGAGCTTGCCCACCGCCCCGCAGCCTGCCGGCACCATCGGCGCCCCCACGGGCACCGTCGCGTTCTTCTACTGCTACAACGCGTCCATCGGCATTCCCAACTGCCCCGAGGGGGCTCGTGTGGCCATCGGGAGCCCCGTGGCGCTGGCGCCGGGGGCCGGCACCAGCGCGACAGCGTCCATTCCCGGCTGGACGCCCGCCGAGGGCCGCGGCTGGTACGTGTTCGCGGCTGTCTACAACGGTGACTCGTCGTACCCCGCCTCCGAGGATGACGGCAGCGCCGACATCGCCCACCTCTACGTGAACGACCCGAACGCCCTGCCGTCCGAGGTCACC
>CAIYZX010000111.1 GCA_903930745.1 uncultured Chloroflexota bacterium
CCGTCCATCCGCGAGCACCTGAACCTCTTCGTGGACGGCGACCTCGCGGGCCTGGACACGCCGGTCTCGGACGGCGTCACGGTCCACGTCATCCCGGCCGTCTCCGGGGGCTGACCCACCGCACCGGCACCCGGCCGCCTGCTACCAGCGCGAGCGCTCGACCGCCTCGTCCGGGACGCCGCCGCCGAGCAGGTCCGCGACCTCCCCCAGCGCCTGGCGTTGGGGGTCCGTGCGCAGGTGCCGCCGGTCCGCGGACGCCGTGTGGGCGAACCCGTCCAACCGATCGCGCAGGTCCCGGAGCCGCTCCAGCTGCCGCGCCTCCACCGGCCCCCACCACGCGGGAACGGACCGGCGGTCCATCAGCCGGGTCACGTGGGCGAGACAGAACGGCGCCCCGGCGGCGGCCGCCGCCCACGCAGGGTGCTCCGCGAGCCGGACCAGGCCCGCAACCACGATGTCGTCCGCGGCCGCGAGGCGGGCGCAGATGGGGCAGGCGGCCGGCCGGGCCGCCTCCCGCATCCGTCGCCTCCTCGTGAGGGCCATCGCCTCCTGCGCGGCATCCAGGTCCCGGAGGCGGGAGACCAGCGTCGCGCGAAGCAGGATCGCCGCCCCGAGGCCCCCGGACCCACGCCGGTCCGCCGCGAGGACCGCCCTTGCATGGATGCCACAGAACCCGCCTCCCGCATCCAGGCGCTGCCGGAACGGCACGTCGTTCACGCTCTCGTCCAGGATCGAGGAGATGTGCGCGGCCTGGGTCCTGGCCTGCTCCCGGCACAGGGGGCAGCCGGGAAGGCCAAAGGCCTCGGCGAGATGGACGTCGGCGCCCGTTCGCGCCGGGAGGTGCTGCATCGGCCAATGGTGCCGGTCCAGTGCGCCGGCGTCGAGCGGTCCCGGCGGTGCGGTCCGGTGTGGTCCAGTGGGGTACTGGGTACTCCCAGGACCTTTCGGGGATGCCGGAGAGGCGCCGGACGACGTCATCATCACCCTCCCAAGCCCCGTCCACCGACCGAACGGAGCCCTTCCGCAGTGCGTCGCGCCCTCATCGCCCTCCTGGCCGTCCTCGTGACCGGCTTCGGCATGCCCGTTGCCCCGGTCCTTGCGGCATCCACGGCGAAGGTCGTGATCATCGTGGGCCCCGTTGGCGACTCCACGGCGCACTACCGCTCGGACGCCAACGCGCTCGCCACCGAGGCGCTCAAGCACACCCCCAACGTCGTGAAGCTCTACACGCCGAATGCCACATGGGCGAACGTGAAGGCGGCGGCCCAGGGCGCCAGCATCCTGGTCTACCTGGGCCACGGCAACGGCTGGCCCAGCCCGTATCCCCCGTTCCAGATGCTCACCAAGGACGGCCTGGGTCTTGATCCCTCCACGGGCGCCGATGGCACGAAGACCGTCTACTACGGCGAGCAGTATCTCCGCGACAACATCCGCCTCGCCCCCAACAGCGTCGTGCTGCTGTACCACCTCTGCTACGCCTCCGGGAACACGGAGCCGGGCATGGCAACGGGCACGCTCGCGGACTCCAGGCTGCGCGTGGACAACTACGGCGCGGGCTTCATCGGCGCGGGCGCCCGTGCGGTGATCGCGGACGGCCACCCGGACACGCTTGTCGTGGACTACATCCGCCAGCTGTTCACCACCAGCCGCTCCATCGACACCATCTTCCGGTCCGCCGCCAACTGGCACGGCCACCCCATCGGCCCGTTCGCCTCGCAGCGGACGCCCGGGCTCAAGTACCTCCTCGACAGCGACACCACCGCTCCGTCCGGCTTCTACCGTTCCGTGGTTGGCGACCTGGCCCTCACCGCGGATGCCGTCACGGGCACGCCGCCCACGCCCACGAACACGGACCCGGCGGACTACGTCATGCCCGGCGCGGCCGAGGTGGTTGCCATGGCCGGCGCGCCGCTCTTCGCCACCGCGGAGGCAGCTGCAGACCTGGCCGGCGTCCCCACCCGCACCATGGCCGTCGGGACGCACCTGCGGATACTGAGCGAGGGGGCTCCGGCTGCCGATGGCACGCGGATCCTGGGCGGGGCCATCCTCGCCACCGCCATCACGGGCTTCGTCCGCGCCACGGACGTCACGCCGCGCGACAGCGCCTCCATCGTGGCGTGGACGCTGGACCAGAGCGCCGCCATGCTCTCCCCCAACGCCGATGGCGTGAACGACGAGCTGGTCATCGCCACCCGCTTCTCCGAGCCCGCCACCACCACCCTCACGGTGAAGAACGCGGCCGGCACCACGGTCAAGACCGCCACGGGCACGGGCGACATCGTCCGGCTCTCGTGGGACCTCCGCGACGGCGCGGGCGCGCTCATCCCGGACGGCGCGT
This sequence comes from uncultured Chloroflexota bacterium, assembly GCA_903930745.1. Classification (GTDB taxonomy): domain Bacteria; phylum Chloroflexota; class Limnocylindria; order Limnocylindrales; family CSP1-4; genus CAIXZV01. Next base: position 2,339 of record CAIYZX010000111.1, read on the forward strand.
ACACCTGGACGCTCAAGACGGCGAAGGATGCCTGGGGCAACCTTGGGCCCACGATCACGGGCACCTTCACGGTGGACGGCACGGCGCCTGTCTCCAGGGCCGCCGTCGCCCTCACCACGCCCGGCAGCGGCTGGAGCCGCGGCCCGGTCTCCCTGTCGGTCACGTCGCAGGACGCCACCTCCGGTGTCGCGGTGATCCACTGGCGAGCTGACGGCGCGGCGGCCAAGATCTACGCCGGACCCGTCGCGTACGCCACGGACGGCACGCACCTCCTGGAGTACCGCGCGATCGACCGTGCCGGCATCCGCGAGGTCTGGCGCCCGCTCACCGTCAGGATCGACGCCACCGCGCCCACGATCTCGCTGGACCTCGCGGGCCTCGCGGGCGACATCGCGGGCACCTGGCGCGGGCCCGTCACCGTCACCCCCGCCACGGATGACGCCACGTCCGGCGTCGCCTCGCGCACGGTCAGCGTGGACGGCGCGCCCGCGGTCGCGCTCATCGGGGAGTCCGTCGAGGTGGCCGCCGATGGGCAGCACACGGTGACGATCACCGTGAAGGACGTCGCCGGGAACCCTGCGTCGGCCACCGCCACGTTCTCCATCGACGCCACGGCTCCCGTGGTGACCACGCCGACCTCTCCCGCGAACCAGACCATCTCACCGAACGGCGACGCGGTTGGCGAGCAGGCGACGATCCCCTTCTCCACCACCGAGGCCGGTACCCGGATCGCCACCGTGACCAACGCCGCCGGCGAGGTGGTCCGGACCCTTGAGGCCGCAGCCGCCGCGGGTGCCGGGTCCCTCACGTGGGACGGTCGGGACGCCGCCGGCACGCCGGTCGCCGATGGGCGATACGGCCTCGCCATCACCGTGCGCGATGCCGTTGGCAACACGAGCGATCCCGCGGTGACCACACTTGACGTCTACGGGGCGCTCGGCTCGCTCACCCGCGCACCCGGCCTGTTCCACCCGCAGGACGCGGATGCGCTCGCGCCCTCCACCACCGCCCGCTTCACGCTGCTCGCACCGGCGACGGTGTCCGTCTCGGTTGTGGATCTCACGGGCACCCTCGTCCGAACGGGCCTCGCCGCCGTGGAGCTGCCCGCCGGCCCGGCGACCTGGACCTGGGATGGCACGCGCGACGACGGCGCCGCCCTGGCACCCGGCACG
>CAIYZX010000112.1 GCA_903930745.1 uncultured Chloroflexota bacterium
GCCGTACCCTGTCCTACGCGGAAAGGGGGCGACGCGGGCCTCCGACAAGGCCCGCGACGCGATCCGCGCGAGGTGCCGTCCGGGCGGGACCGACCCCCACCCGAAGCGTCAGTGCGTCGTGGTCACCACCGTTGCCGGCGGCTCTCCCGAGACACCCACTCGTGCCGCACCCGTCAGACCCACCAGGATCACCGCCAGGAGCACGAGCGCTGCAGTCGCCATGCGGAGGGTGATCACGGGGGCCGTCACATGGGTGACGACTCGAGTCCTCATGCCGGGGTTGTCGGCGGTGCGTGCCCTGACCTGAGTCGGGGATCACCCTGAGATTGCATCCGGCCACCAGGGGCCCTGACAGGCCGGTGGTGCGCCCCGGCACCGGGCGTTCCCCGAGGAATCCACCCCGAGACCGCCCGGCGTCCGCCCCGAACTCGCCCGGAGAGCCCGGGCCGAACCCCTAGTTGAGGCGCTGGATCGGCTGGACGTCGAAGCCCGGCAGGTGCTCCGCGCGGCCCAGGGCGCGGGCGAAGAGCGCCGGCACGAACCACCGCAGGAAGTAGAGCCTGCAGCCGATGCAGATGCCGGTGGTGGCGAGCAGCAGCTGCAGGACGCCCACGGCGGCGGTGAGCAGCCAGCCCGTGAACGTGGCACCCAGGACGAAGGCAGCCGTGGCGGCGGCCAGGAAGACCCCACCCATGGCCTGGGCGAAGCGCGGCGGGTACTCGTGCTCCAGCTCCGTGGGACCGAGGCGCAGCGTCCTCTTGACCAGCGGCCAGGCGCGGCCCGGCAGGAAGTGGCGCGTGCCGCGGGCGGCGGAGACCACGAGGTTCAGGCCAACGAGCGCGGCGACGACCGGCAGGTTGAGCAGGAACGCCGCGAGCAGGATCACGGCGGAGACGCCGGCGCCAAGGCGCATGCCGCGCGGGTCGATGAAGCGGGCGGGGGCGGGAGTGAGGAACGAGGGCGGGGTCACGGGATGGTTGCTCCGGGCTTGGCGGGACGGGGCGTGGCGGCCGCTGCGACGTTGAGGCGCGGCGCGCGCACGGACAGGGACGGATGCGAGGCCCGGCGGAGGGAGAGGTTGGGGTGGTGGACCCTAGCGGCGGACAGCCGCGCGCTCAACCCTCGCCGACGCTCGCCGACGACAGGAGCAACACGGGTCCATACAGCCCTTGCGGGCGATCACTGCCACGTCGGGGACTCTACACGCCGGTTGTTGCACCGTCAACGATTGCGAGACGGTTGCGATGTCCGGGGGCACGTGGAGGGGATGGAGCGGGAGACGGGGTTCGAACCCGCGACATGCAGCTTGGAAGGCTGCCGCTCTGCCAACTGAGCTACTCCCGCCCGAGCACGAATCGCGTCGATTCGGGCGTCCTCGCCGGCGATGTGTACCTACTCGTGTACCTACGCGGTTCGAGCGCGCACCGGCGGGGCGAGTGTACGGCACGAGGTGCCAATGCCGCCCGAGGCGAGCACGATCCGCTTCAACCCCCGGACTCCTCGTGGTCTGCCCGGCTATCGGGGGCGCAGATCGGGCGGCACCACCCCGCTCGGCACGAACGCGTCCGGCTCGGGGATGCCGAGGACCTGGCGCACCGGGATGACCCCTCCCCATGCGGGCCAGGTCTCGTCGCCCGGGTCGTCGCCCACCCCTGTGTCCCGGATCTTGGCGGACGCCTCGTCGAGGTCGACGTACATCACCGCGGTCTGCTTCCGCTCCTTGTCGCTCATCGGACGCAGCTGCGCCCAGCGGCCCGGGTACAAGGACTCGATGAGCGCCTCGAGGGACGCCTCGACCTCGGCCGGGTCCGTGACCAGGTGGCCCGTGCCGAGCACGACAACCGATCGGTAGTTCACCGAATGGTGCATGGCCGACCGCCCGAGGACGAGTTGGTCGACCAGGAAGACGCTCACGCACACGGGCGCTCCGATCGTCGCCCGGACCATGCGACTGCCCCTCGAGGCATGCCAGTACAGACGGTCGCCCTCGCGCCAGATGTTGGTGGGGAGCGCGTAGGGCTGTCCCTCGTACGAGAAGGCGACGGTCCCGAACATCGACGCATCGATGATCGCGTCGATCGTCGACCGGTCGTGGTGCCCGCGGTCGGGGATCCGGCGGAGGCGCACCCGATCGCTCGCAGGCATCGATGTGGACTCGGTGGCGCGCTGGGCGGCGCTGGCGCTCATCGCTTGATCCCTTCCCGCTGCTTCGGGCTCGATTGGCAGTTCCTGACGCTGTTTGACGGGTGCAAGCGTACAAGTGGTTGCGTACATCTGTCCAATATCTGGTATTGTACTGGTACACATGCACCCACGGGAGGCCAGGTTGAGCGACATCGTCGGGACCCGTCTCCAGACCCCGGAGGATCCTGACTCGATCCTCCAGTCGTTGTCCGCAACGCTCGAGGGCCTGTCGCCACAGGTCCGCCAAGCCGCGGTGTACGTCCTCGAAAACCCGGGGCAGATCGCCGTCTCGTCGATGCGGTCGGTGGCGGACAGCGCGCGCGTCAAGCCCAACACCCTCGTGCGGATGGCACGTTCGGTCGGGTTTCCCGGATACGAGGAGTTCCGGGAGCCCTTCCGCGAGCACGCGGCCGGGGGGACGGTGTCGTTCCCTGACCGCGCGAGGTTCCTCCAGGACCTTGGCGAGGCGGCCGACGGCGGCGACCTGCTGGCCCAGATGGCGGGGGCGGCGCTGGCCAACACCGAGGCCCTGTTCGCGGGCATTTCAACGGGCTCCCTCGCTGCGGCGGCGGAGCTCATCAACGGCGCCCGGCGGGCGTGCGTGCTGGGCGTCGGCACGGCGAAGCCGCTCGCCGAGAACTTCGCCTATGTCGCCGGCATGGCGCTGGACAATGTCACCGCGATCCCGACGCTCGGCCTCGCCATTGACGACGTGGCGCGGATGACGCCCCAGGACGTCCTCGTCGCCATGACCTTCAAGCCCTTCCGCGTGGAGATCGTCGAGGCCGTCCGCCTGGCCGCGAGCCGCGGCATTCCGATCGTCGCCGTCACCGACAGCCACGCGTCGCCGCTGGTGCCTCCGGCCGCGCACGCCTTCGTGGTGCCCGACAACTCGCCGCTCCCGTTCTCGTCGAACGTCGCGGCGGTCGCCCTGCTCGAGACGCTGCTCGCCTTCATGTTCGCCCGCGCCTCCGCGGACGTGGCCGGCGCGATCGACCGGTTCCACGCGACGCGGTATGCCGCCGGCATCTACACCGATTCGGCCGGCTGATCCCGACCGGACCCCCAGACGACAGGACTGGAGCTCACGATGCGCCTCGCCCATCCCGGCCTCGCCGACCCCGAGTACTACGTCGCCGGGCTGCCGGCCGACTACGTCACCGCCCGCTACGGCATCGATCCCGCCCGGATCTCCAAGCTCGGCTCGGCGGAGAACCCGTTCGGTGCCTCGCAGAAGGCCGTGGAGGCGGTCACCGCCGCGATGGGCCGGCTGCACCTCTATCCCACCTGGACGGCCCAGCCCCTGCGCGAGAAGATCGCCGCCACCTACGGCTACGAGCCCGAGCAGGTGATCTGCGGCTCCGGCGAGACCGAGGTCATCTCCCTCGTGATCCGGGCGTTCTCGGAGCCGGGCGGCGAGGTGCTGATGCCTGCGCCCTGCTTCCCCATCTACCACCTGTTCGCCGAGGCGGAGGGCCGCCAGGCGGTGCTCTCGCACAGGGCGACCGACCGCGCCACGATGGCGCTCGACCTCGATGCCTACATCGAGGCCATGCGCCCGACGACCCAGATCGTCTTCCTGACCAACCCGCACAGCCCGTCCGGCACTTGGCTCGAGGAGGCAGACGTGCGACGCGTCGTCGAGGCCGCCCCGAGTGCCCTCGTGGTGCTGGACGAGGCCTACGTCCACTACTCGGGCACGCCGGGCTACATCGGCCTCGCGCGGGAGTACGACAACCTCATCGTGCTGCGCACCTTCTCCAAGGCCTTCGGCCTGGCAGGCCTCCGCATCGGCTTCGGCGTGGCCCAACGCCCGATCATCAACGCGCTCCTCGCCGTCAAGCCCACGTGGAACATGGGCCAACTCCAGATCGCGGGCGGGGTGGCCGCGCTCGACGACGATGCGCACGTCAGCCGCACGGTCGAGGCCATCGTGGCCGGTCGCACGTACGTCGCCGACCGGTTCGAGTCCCTCGAGCGGTTCGAGATGATCGGCGGCAGCCGCTCCAACTTCTTCCTGGTCCGCATCCTTGATCCCGAGACGGACTCGACGAAGGTGTTCAACGGGCTGCTGGAGCGCGGCGTCATCGTCAAGGACGGCTCGGTGAGCTTCCGCGGTCTCGAGGACCGGTTCCTCCGCTCGGACGTCAACCTGCCCGAGCACATGGACCGCCTCGTGGCAGCCCTGGCGGACCTCCCGTGACCACGGCCCCGACGGGGATCACCGCCTCGCGGGAGCTCGCGGACTTCCTCGCGATGCTCGCGGGGTCGGTGGGCGACCGCCTCCTCGATCTTGCCGTGGACCGGCTGGTGGACACCGTCGGGGTCATCGTCCACGGGTCGGGCCAGCCCTGGTCACGGGCTGTCATCGCGCACGGACTGGCAACGGGTGCCCCCGGGCGCTCCACCGTCGTCGGCGGCGGGGCGGCCACCACGCCGGCCATGGCGGCCCTCGCCAACGGGGCGTCGGCGCACGCGTTCGAGCTCGATGACGTGCACGAGGAGGCCATCAGCCATCCCGGGGCGGTCGTCATCCCGGCGGCGCTTGCGCTGGCGGAGGACACGGGCGCGTCCGGCCGCGACCTGCTTGAGGCGATCGTGATCGGCTACGAGGCAATGGGCCGGGCCGGTATCGCCGTCGGTCCGTCGTCCCACATGCTGCGCGGCTTCCACCCGACCTCGATGTCGGGGGTCTTCGGGGCCGCGGCCGCGGCCGGGCGCCTGCTCGGCTTCGATGGCCGACAGCTCAATGAAGCGTTCGGGATCGCCGTGTCCCTCGCGTCCGGCACGATGGAGTTCGCGGCGTCGGGCGGGATGGCCAAGCGGCTCCACGCGGGCCGGGCCGCGGAGGGCGGCCTGCTCGCAGCCCTGCTTGCCGCCAGGGGCTTTGAGGGCGCATCCGACGGCCTTGCCGGCCGCTACGGGTTCTGCCGCGTCTTCACGGAGACCCCACAGGTCGAGCTTCTCACCGCCGGCTTCGGCACGCGCTGGATGCTCGACGAGATCACGACCAAGCCGTACGCCGCGTGCAGCGACGTCCACCCGATGATCCAGGCCACGCTCGAGCTCCGCGACGAGTTCGCGATCGACCCGGACCGCGTCGCGTGGATCGAGGCGGAGGGCCCCACCAAGGCCGCCGTGCAGAACAACATGGACGGCACGGTATCCGTGATGGCCGCCCAGTACTCCGCCCAGTTCAACATCGCGGCATCGCTGCTGGCCGATCCTCGCCGGCCGTCGACCTACACGCCCGAACGCGTCCGCGATCCGCGGTTGGCGGCAATGCAGGCGCGCGTCCGCTCCCTGGAGCCCGCGGCCGAGTTCGACGCGACGTACGCGTGGAAGATGGGCGGCCGGGTCCGCATCGGCCTCGATGACGGCTCTGTCCTCGAGCGCACCGTGCACGGGCAGCTCGGCTCGATGCACGACCCGCTCGACAGCGCCCGCATCGACGCGAAGTTCCTCGCCCTCGCCCGCGATGGCGGCGCGCCCGGTGGGGGCAGCCACCTCCTCGGCGCACTCCGACGCGTCGGCGACGACGGCCTGCCGCCGGTCACCGCCGCGCTCGGCGCCGACTGGGGGGCCTGAGATGCCGACAAGCGCGCGCGTCGTCATCGTCGGGGGCGGCATCGTCGGCACGAGCGTCCTGTACCACCTCGCCGAGCGGGGCTGGACGGATGTCGTCCTGTGCGAGAAGGACGAGCTGACGTCGGGATCCACCTGGCACGCGGTCGGCCACATCATCGGCTACGGCCTGAACCCCGCGAACTGCCGGCTCAACGAGTACAGCGCCCGCCTCTATGCCGACCTGGAGCGCCGGACCGGCGTCCCCTCGGGCTTCAGCAGGGTCGGCAACCTGCGCCTTGCCACCGCGCCGCACCGGCTCGACGAGTACCGGCGGTTCCTGGGGCTCGCGGAGACGCTCGGCATGCGGGCGGAGCTGCTCGACGCGGACGGCGTCCGCGAGGCCTGGCCGCTGGCGTCGACAGCGGGCGTCCTCGGCGGCCTCCTCACGCCCGACGATGGCCACGCGGACCCCACGCAGCTCACCATGGCCCTCGCGACCGGTGCACGCCAGCTCGGCGCCACGATCCTCCAGCACACCGAGGTGACCGGGTTCACCGAGCGCCCGGGCGGATGGCGGGTCCACACCCCGGCCGGCGACATCGACTGCGAGCACGTGGTCTCCTGCGCCGGCAACCAGAGCCAGCAGGTCATGCGGATGGTGGGCCTGCCATCGCAGGTCGTGTCACTGCGGCACCAGTACCTGGTCAGCGGCCCGATCCCGGAGTTCGCGGAGCGCCGCCAGCTCGGACTGCCCGAGATGCCCGTGATGCGGGACCCGGAACAGCTCTTCTACGTCCGCCCGGAGGGCGACGGCGTGGCGTTGGGCTTCTTCGGCGGGCGCGGCGAGTCGGTGTTCATGAACGGGGTGCCCCGGACCTTCATCAAGGCCCTGTTCGGCGCGCAGATCGACGAGCTCCTGCCGTACGCCGTGGCGGCCGCGGAGCGCGTGCCGGCCCTGGCCGAGCTCGAGATCCGCAGCGTCGTCAACGGACCGATGCCCTACTCCCCAGACGACCTGCCGATGGTCGGACCGGTGCCGGGCCGGCGGAACTTCTGGGTGGGCGAGGGAACGCCGAACGGAATCACGCTCGCGGGTGGTGTCGGCTGGCAGCTCGCAATGTGGATCACCGAGGGGGAGCCGTCCATCGACCTCTGGTCCACGGACCCGCGGCGCTGGGGCACGCACGCCACGCGCACGTGGAGCGCCCGCAAGACCGAGGAGGCGAACGAGAAGACCTACCAGGTGCCACTGCCCGACGAGGAGCTCGAGGCCGCCCGGCCGCTCAAGACGACCCCGATCCACGACCTGCTCGCGGCACGGGGCGCCGTCTTCGGCGAGGTGTACGGCTGGGAGCGGCCGAGTTGGTTCGCACCGGAGGGCGTCGAACCGGTGGAGCGGTACGGCTTCCGGGCGCAGAGCTGGAGCGAGCAGGTGGTGCGCGAGTGCGCGGCGATCCGCGACGGACTCGTGCTCGCCGACCTGTCGCATGCGGCCCGGTTCAGCGTCCAGGGGCCAGACGCGCGGGCCATGCTCGCGGAGGTCACGCGCAGCGAGCCCCCCGCCGCCGGCTGGTCGGGAGGAACATGGGTGGCCACCGGACGGGGAACCGTGCGCTCCATCTGGGTGGTCGAGGCGATCCGGGATGAGGCGTTCATCGTCTCCGCGGCACCGGGTGCGGAGCGATTCGACCTTGACCTGCTCGAGGCTGCCGCGCAGAGCCGGGAGGATGTCCGCGTCGGGAACCTGACCGCGCGCGAGGGCTGCCTGCTCCTGTCGGGCGACGCCGCTCCTGCGATCCTGCGCGGTCTGTCACGGTCCGACATCAAGGACCTCGACCCGACCCGGTTCGACGAGGACGCCTTCCCCCGCGGTGCGGTTCGCGAGATCCTCGTCACCTATGCTCCGGTCCGCGCCGTCCGCACCGACGCGTTCGGGCCGCCGGCGTTCGAGCTGCACACCCCGACAGAGTTCCTGCGCCACGTGCTCCTCGAGATCGAGCGGGCGGCATCCGACCTCGTCCTCGTGGGGGCGCGATCGCTCGAGGCGATGCGCCTAGAGCGGCGCTCACCCGCCTGGGGACGCGAGCTGACGAGCGACACCGTGCTCACGCCCGATGGGTGTGAGCGGGACGGGCGGGAGCCGTGGCCGGACAGCCTGCGCCGCCACGGCGAGCCAAATAGCGCGGTGCGCCGCCGCCTGGCGTCGGTCGTGCTTGACTCCCCGCCGCCGTTCCCCCTATCCGCCAACCAGCCCGTGTTCGACGACGCAGGCCGGACTGTGGGAACGATCACCTCGGCGGGCGTTGACACCTCGACGGGCCTCGGCCTCGCCCTCGCGTTCGTCGACGCGCAGCTGCAGCCAGGCGATCGCGTCGCCATTCCAGCCCTCGGCGAGCGACTCCACGCCGTCGTCGAGCGCATCCTCCCCAACCCGTACGCATCCGTGCGCAGCCTGTAGCCAGCCGGAGGACTCCGTGACCACGACCGACCTTCCGTACACCAGGAACTTCATCGCCAACGCGTGGGTGGACGCCGCCGACGGCCGCAGGATGACGACCGAGGATCCCGCCACGACGCTGCCTATCGCCGAGGTCGCCCGATCGTCGGCTGCAGACGTGGACCACGCGGTCGCCGCCGCGCGTGCCGCCACCGCGGCCCGGTCATGGTCTGGCATGCGGCCGCTCGCGCGTGGGCGCGTGCTGACCGAGATGAGCCGCATTCTGCGATCGCGCAAGGAGGAGTTTGCCCGTCGCCTGACGCTCGACTGCGGCAAGCGCCTCTCCGAGGGCCGGGCCGAGATCGAGGGCAGCGCCCGCTACCTCGAGTACTACGGCGGCCTCGCCGCAGCCCTCGAGGGCAAGTACATCCCCCTCGGCGATGGCTACATGGACTTCGTGGTGCCGGTGCCGCACGGGGTGACCGCCCATGTCATCCCCTGGAACTACCCCGCGGGCATGGTCGCGAGGTCGCTCTCGCCGGCGCTGGCCGCGGGCAACGCGGCTGTCGTCAAGACGCCGTCACTCGACCCGCTCTCGGCCTTCATCTTCGCCGAGGCAGCGCTCGAGGCGGGCCTTCCCGACGGCGTTCTCAACATCGTGTCCGGCGCCGGATCGGAGGCGGGCGCCGCCCTCGTGGCGCACCCCGACATCGACCACATCGTGTTCACCGGGTCCACCGACGTGGGTCGCTCGATCATGCGCGCCGCGTCCGAGCGGACGGTCCCGGTGATCCTCGAGCTCGGCGGCAAGTCCGCCGCGATCGTCTTCGCGGACGCCGACATGGCGAACGTCGAGGCCAACGTGGTGGCGGGCATCTTCGAGAACTCGGGCCAGGTCTGCGACTCCATGACGCGCCTGGTCGTCGAGGACTCGGTGTATGACGAGGTGGTCGAGCGGGTCACCGCCCTCACCGCAGGCCTGTCCATCGGTGCGGGCATCGACGACCACGAGATCACGCCGCTCATCTCCGCCGACCAGCTCGACACGGTCGAGGGCTTCGCCACGCGCGCGAAGGCGTACGGCGCCCGGATCACCACCGGCGGCGCCCGACTGGGCGATCTCCCGGGCCACTTCATGGCGCCCACGATCGCTGCGGACGTGGAGCCGGGCATGGAGCTCAACCAGTCCGAGGTCTTCGGCCCGGTGCTGTCGATCCTGCGGTTCTCCACGGCCGGCGAGGCAGTCGAGGTGGCCAACGGGACGCAGTACGGCCTGGCGGCAGGCGTCTTCACGGCCGATCTCGACCGTGCGCTGTGGTGCGCGGAGCGCCTCGAGGCGGGGCAGATCCACGTCAACGAGTGGGGCGTTGGCGGCGTGGAGACCCCGTTCGGCGGCTTCAAGGCCTCCGGGCTCGGCCGCGAGAAGGGCCTCGAGTCCCTCGAGGGCTACACCCAGTCCAAGAACGTCGGCATCCGTCGACTGAACGGGTTCTGACGCTCGGTGGCGGCCGCCCGGCTCCCTTGTGCACGGGAGGGCGGCTGAGCGTGGTCGCCATCCCGGTCCTTGCGGTCCCGTTCCTGACGCTGGCGTTCCTGCTCGCGCAGCGACGGCTGGGTCCGCACGGTGCCGGGCTTGTCGGCGGGCTGCCGTCAACCCTGCCGATCATCCTGGTGGGCACGGCGATCGTGGCCGGCGACGGGGCGGCCTCCAGGCTGGCGCTTAGCACCGGCGCACACATCCCGATCCAGGTTGCCTTCGCGCTCGTGTTCGCTGTTGTCATGGGGCGCGCCGGCATCGCCGCAGGGCTCGTGGTCGGCATCGGCGTGTTCGTAGCGTTGTCGGTCGTGCTTGCCCACGCTCCCCTGGAGCTCGGCGTCCTCGCTGCAGTGCCGGTGCTCCTGGCCGGCCGCTTCCTGCTCCCCGCAGGTGAGCGGACCGCGAACGGTCTCGACCACTCGCTCCAGGCGGTCGTCGTGTCGTGCGTGGTCGCCACGGTGGTGGTCGCCACGGTGCTCGCGGTTGTCGCTGCGGCTGGGCCCGTGGCGGGCGGTGCTCTGGCCGCATTCCCAGCCTTGAGCGCAACGCTGATCGTGCTGCTGGCCATGCGCGACGGGACGGCCGCCGGGGCGGGCGCGCTCGCCGGCTTCGTGCGCGGCCTCCTGTCATTCCTGGTGTTCTGCCTGCTGGTCGCCCTCCTGGCCGACCGGGTGACGACGCCATGGGCTGTCCTGTCGGGCGTCGCCGCTGCCGCCGTCGTGATCTGGGCGACCTGGGCCCTGGACTCACAGCGAGATCGCCCTAGCGTTCCGGGCGCGACCTAACGCTCCGCCGGCGTGTACCTACGCGTGTACCTACGCGCTGCAACGTGAGCGCGCTCAGGCAACGCCAGCGCGTTCAGGAAGGGGCGAACCGAGCGCGGGAGGGGCGCCCATCCGTCTTGGAAGGCTGCCGCTCTGCCAGCTGAGCTACTCCCGCTCGAGCCCGGCGAGTGTACGGCACTGTTCGGGGCAGGTGCCACCGTCGCCCGCCCCTGACCGGCAGCCGCATCGCCGCGCGGTGGGGCGCGGCCGGGCGGGAAACGCGAGGGCGGCGCCCGGAGGCGCCGCCCTCGCGCTGTGACGGAGCGATACGGTCTACCTTGCGCCCGCCGGGACGCAGGGTCGCAGCTTGGTGTCCGTGTTCACGATGTGGGTCTTGAGCCACATGCCCATGGAGCTCTGCACCTTGGTGGCCAGCATGCGCGTTGGGCCCGTGCGCGCGAACTCCCCGCTCAGGTCCTCCACGTTCCGCAGGAAGGTGGCATGGGCAAGCTCATTGAGCTTGAGCGCGGGGCAGGCGACGTCCCGCATGCACTTCTCCTCGTGGGTGAAGTGCGTCCTCGTGTACGCCTGCAGCGACCGGAGGGCGGTGCCCACGGCCGATGCCTCGTCGCCACGCTCAAGCGCGACGACCAGGGCGTTGATCTGGTCGATGAGCTGTCTGTGCTGCTGGTCCACCGACGAGACGCCGGTGGACATGGTGGCAGGGTCAAACAGGATCGGTGGCATGCGGGTACTCCGAAGGTGTGACGGCCCCCTGGACAGGCACAGGATCCGGGGGCCGGTGCGGCGATGCCATCCCCGTCTCGGGGGCTGAGGAATTCCGGCGAGGGTCGCGTGCACCCGTCCTGCGTGCTCGGGCACGCAGGCCACCGGTGGGGCACGACAGGCAGCGTGCGGGCCCCCGTACCCCCACGACCGGGGAATGTAAGGACGGGCGGCGCTTCCGGACAATCCGCCGCAGGCCCCGGGGGGGACCCCGCACCGGCAGTGTCCCGCCGGCGAGCGCACGCCGTCACGCGCGCCGCGGGAGCAGCTCGGAGGCCCGGAGATGTCATTGCGCTCCATCGCCGGCCGTCTGCTGGTCATGACCATCGCCCTTGCCTTCGCCGGCGTGTCCGGCATCAGCCTGCTCTTCGCCGTCACCCTCGAGACGGACCGCGCAGGCGCCCACCGGCTCCAGGCCGCCACGGCGCTGCAGGACGACATCTCGGACGTGCGGGCCACGCTGGGCGAGATGCACGCCGCCGTGCTTGGCTACCTCGTCACCGGCGACCTGAACATCCTGTCGCCGTACCGCGACGGCGCGACGGCGCTCGAGGACGCCATGACGCGCCTGGACGGCGCCGCCGCCGATGTGCCGCTCTTGGCCGCGGAGATCCCGCAGCTCGAGGCTGACATCCTCGCATGGCGGACGGACTGGGCGGACAAGACGATCAACGCCTATCACCGGAGCGACGCCGCCTACCAGACGTCGAACGCCGTGGGGTCCGGGAGTGGCCTGTTCGCACGGATCCACGCCCAGCTCTCCGAGCTTGACGGGCTGGCTGCGGCGGAGGCCGATGCCGCGACGATGGCCGTCCGGCAGCTTGAGGCGTCCCGGATCGTCATCTTCGTGGGCACCGGAGCTGCGATCGTCATGTTCACGGTCGCCCTTGCACTGCTGCTCAAGCGCAGCGTCGTGGAGCCCATCCAGCGGCTCGTCGTGGTCGCCGGACGCGTCCAGGAGGGCGAGGACGTCGCCTTCCCGGAGGAGAGGTCCACGGAGCTTGGCCGCCTCTCGTCTGCCCTGGAGCTGATGCGGCTCCGCCTCACGGACTCCAACCGCTGGGCGGAGGTCCGGCGCATGGACGAGGAGGCCCAGGCGGACGAGCAGCGCGTCGTCAACGACTACACGGAGCTGCTCACCTACCTCGTGGACGAGCGCGAGGTGGTGGGTGCCGCAACCGTGGCCATCGAGCAGGCGCTGGCACCGACTGGCCTTGCCGTCCACCTGCTGAACTCGTCCCAGGACCGCGCCGGCATCACCCTCAAGCGTGGCGACATCGTCGCCGAGGACCTCGCGCGCCACACGCTGGACCGCTGTCCGGGCGTCCGGCGGGGCAGCAGCTACCTGCACGAGGACATGTCACGCCCGCTCGCGGTCCCCTGCCCTGCCGTGGAGGCGTCCCAGGGCACCATGGCGTGCCTGCCCCTGAGCTCCGGCACGGAGCGCATCGGCGCCATCCACGTCACCTGGGACCAGGTCACCAAGCCCCGGTCAAGCGCCTGGGCCGTGGTGGAGCGCGTGTGCAGCCAGGCGGGCCTCACCATCGCCAACCGGCGCCTGGTCGCGTCGTTGGAGGCATCGGCCAACACGGATCCGCGGACCCGGCTGCCCAACAGCCGCTCGTTTGACGTCCAGGCGGAGCGCGTCCTCGCCTCGCGCGGCAACGAGTCCGTGGGTGTGCTGATGCTGGACCTGGACCACTTCAAGGACCTCAACGACCGCTTCGGCCATCCTGCCGGCGACGAGGCGCTGCGCGTCTTCGCAGAGCTCCTGCGCCGCTCGCTGCGGCCCGGCGACGTCCCCGCCCGCTACGGCGGCGAGGAGTTCGCGGTGCTGCTGCCGGGCGCGGACCTGCAGGCGGCCGAGTCCGTCGCCGAGCGGATCCGGGCGGGGCTCGAGGCCACGCCCATACTCCTGGGCCCGGGCATCGTCGCGAAGATCACGGTCTCCGCCGGCGTCGCGGTGGCACCCTCGGACGGGACGGAGCGGATGGCGCTCCTCGCCGCCGCGGATCGCGCCCTGTACGGGGCGAAGCACGGTGGACGCAACCGCGTGGTCAGCGCCGCGGCCGTGGACTCCGAGGGCAACGTCGCTCCCAGGGACGAGGCCGTCGGGGGCAACGCGTCGGCGTCCCAGGAGCACGCGGGAGCCGCGTAGGCTAGGCGTCCAGCTCGCAGCCGGCGGCCACGCAGTCGCCGGCGAAGCGGTCCAGCGCCCCGTCATCGGTGGTCCACGCGCGCACCAGCGTCATCACCCGGTCCACGCCCGCATCGGCGTACCGGCGCAGCAGGTCCACGCGCGGCGCGCCCTCCGCGGCGGAGTCCGCCCGGTTGATGTTCACGGACAGCCGGAGCGTGGACGGATCCCGGCCGATCTCGCCGCACCGCGACTCGATCACCGGCCGCGCCGCCACGATCTCCTCGGGCGAGGACCAGTCAAGGTTCAGCTCGTCGGCGAAGCGTGCGGCCAGCCGCCAGGTCCGGTTGGGCCCGTTGCCGCCCACGATGATGGGCACGCGCGGCTGCTGGAGCCCGCGGGGCACGTTGATCGCGTCCTGGACGGACGCCGTGGGCCCGCTGTACGTGGCGCGACCCTCGCCCAGCATCCGCGTGGCGATCTCCAGCGCGTCCTCCAGCGCCTCCATGCGCGTGCGCAGCGGCGGGAAGGGCCAGCCGTACGCATCGAACTCGTCCTGCTTCCAGCCGGCGCCCATGCCCAGCTCAGCGCGCCCGCCGGACACCACGTCCAGCGTCCCGATCATCTTGGCGACGAGCGCCGGGTTCCGGTAGCCCGCGCACAGGACGAGGTGGCCCAGGCGCACCCGTGCCGTCTCGGCGGCCAGGGCGGAAAGGCCCACGAACGCCTCGAACGTGATCTCGTCCGTGGGGACGGGCTCGGTCTCCACGTGGTCGAACATCCAGAGGCTGTCGAAGCCCAGGGCCTCCGCCTCGTGGGCGATGGAGACCGTGCGCGCCCATGCGCGGGCCGGGTCCCAGCCGTCGTATTCGCCTGTCCAGCCCTGCGGAACGATGATCCCGACGCGCATCCGGCTCAACCTCCAGTCCCCGCGAGGGTACCGGGCGGCCGCGACCCCGTCAGGCCGTCACGCGGCGAGCGTCAGCCGCACCTGACGATGCGCGGGGTGGGATGGGCCGCAGCCCAGGTGGTGGTGACGGTGGAGATCCACGTCGTCTTCACGAACAGCTTGGGGTACGTGTAGTTGGGGCCCGTGGACGTCTGCAGCCAGAGCTTGTCCACGCCGGCGCTGAAGACCCCGCTCATGACGGAGTCCTTGCCCACCACCAGCGAGTCGATCCGGTAGGTGTGCATCCTGTTGTCGGAGGTGTAGACGTAGACCAGCTTGCCGATCAGCTGGGAGCCGTGGTTCTGCTGCCACTCGCTGAGCAGGGGCAGGAACATCCCCTTCCTGGCGTGGGCGTAGAGGAAGGTGGCCCACTCGGTTGGCTCTCGCGGCTGACTGAGCGCGCCGTTGTACATCGCGACGTTGCAGTAGGGATAGCCATTGGGGCCGCGAACCGTGGCGAGGTCGATGCCGGCGGTCATCACACCCTGGGCGGGAATGCGGACACGGGTGACGTGCGTGAAGCCCAGTGTCCCGCACCGCACCGACGTGCCGCTCTGGATCTTGAGCGACAGCACGCGGTACCAGTTCGCCTCCCAGATGGCCTTCGTCTTGGTGAACGAGAGCGGCTTCACCGCGCTCAGCGCCCCGGAGGCGTTGGTGGAGACGTAGCCAACGACCGTGACCGCCGTGCCGAGCGCCGTGCACGTGCCGCGGAAGACGGTGGCCTTGTAGGTTGCGGACCGCTTGAGGCCCTTCAGACCCCAGGTCATGGTGCCGGTGGAGTCCGTGGAGTAGGTGAAGCGACCGAAGCCGGCGGTGCCGAAGGAGGCAGTGAAGACCCGCTGGGTCGTGGCGGCCCCGACGGGCGCGACGATGGCCACGGCCATGAGAGCGGCGAGAAGAAGCGAACAACGGCGACGCACAGGCAGGCTCCGGGGACAGGGTGTCTGGCGGGGTACTCGACCCGTCAAGGATGCACCAATCCGAGGCAGCCTGACCAGCAGAGGTTTCACCCAACGGTGACCCGTGCGGGCGAATATCGGTGCGCGGTTGCACCGGATGCCGGTTCCTCCCTCGTCGCCGGGCCGTTTGGCGTGGCGACGGCCGGCGGGAGGTGCTAGCGGCGCTCGAGGATGGGGCGCGCCTTCTCCGGGTCGTCCACCACGAAGGCGAACGTGGCGCGGTCGCTCCACCGGCCGAGGAAGAGGTGGCCCAGGACGTTCACCCCGGCATCGGAGAGCTCGCGAGCGATGCGGGCCATGCCGCCCGGGCGATCGTCCACCTCGGCGAGCAGGGACTCGCCCTCGAGGAAGGTCCAGCCCCCGGTCTCGAGCACCTTGCGGGCGCCATCGTCATCCGCGGTGGTCATGATGAAGTGGCCAACGTCACCCAGCCCGCCCCCGCCGATGGCGCGCAGATCCACGCCGGCTGCCGCGAACTGCTCCGCGAGCGTGGCCATCTGGCCGGGCTGGTTGGTGACCTGGACGACGAACTGCCTGGGCATCGGGGCCTCCGGGCGGCGGTGCCGCGGTGGGTACGGGATGGTGGCCGGATTCTCGCACGGGCGGGCAGCGGGTGCTCCCCCGTTCGCGCGCGTTCTCCCGGGCCGGGTCTCAGCCTCTCCGGGATGCGGCCCGGAGCGCGACCGCCCGCCGGAACATCGCGACGTAGGCCGGCGCCGATCCCGTGACCCAGTTGAAGTCCACGGCCATCCCGCGGTCCACGAGGGCGGCCCACGCCGGGGCGCTCCCGCGCACCACCCCGGCCCGCCGGATCGCCGCAACCAGGGCGGTGGGCGACGCCTCGTCGAAGACGAAGCCGGTCCAGCGCCCGGGGTCGTCGGTCACGTCGATGACGCTGTCCGCGAGGCCGCCCGTACGCCGGACGACGGGCGGAGTCCCGTAGCGCAGGGCGATCATCTGGCCCTGGCCGCACGGCTCGAAGCGCGAGGGCATCAGGAACACGTCCGCGCCCGCGTAGATCCGGCGCGCCATGTCACGGTCGAACCGCTCGATGAGCGCGACGCGGCCCGGATTGGCGGCTGCGAGTGCACGGAACGGGTCCGCGAGGGACGCGTGCCCGCTGCCCTGGACGATGACGCGAACGCCGTCCGCCAGGAGGTCCTGCATCGCATCCGCCAGGAGGTCGAAGCCCTTCTGGGGGTCCATCCGGCCGATCATGCCCACGACGAGACCCTCGTCCTCGGGGTCCAGGCCGTTGCGGCGCAGCAGGTCCGCACGGCAGGCGGCGCGTCCCACCATGTCGGCGCGACCATACGGGGCCGCCAGCGCCGGATCTGTGGCCGGGTTCCAGACGTCCGGGTCGATCCCGTTGAGAATCCCACCAAAGCGGTCCCCCATCGCCCGCAGGGCGTCGTCCAGGCCCATGCCGAAGGCCGGTGTCAGCGCCTCCGCGGCGAAGCCCGGCGAGACGGTGTTGGCCAGCTCGGCACCCTCGATGGCCGTGAGCAGGAGGTCGATGCCGTGGGGGTTGGCGCCGGCGAGGCGGTCGTCACGACGCAGCCCGAGCTGGCCAAGCTGCTCGTTGGGGACCCACCCGTGGTAGGCGAGGTTGTGGATCGTCACCGTGACGGCCATGCGGGCAAAGAACGGATCGCCGGCCGCCTCGCCGCGGGCACGCTCCAGGAGCGCGGGCCCCGTGTGCCAGTCGTGGATGGAGAGGACGTCAAGCGGCGCGCCATCCCGCTTGAGCGCCGCAAGCGCCACGCGGCAGAAGACCGCGAACCGCCACGGGTCGTCCGGGTGATCGTAGAAGCCGTCCCGGTCGAAGGCGGCGGGGACGTCCACGAGCCGGAGCCGGAAGCCGCTCGCGGCAACGTTGACGATGGTCGCGTGCACGACGGCGTCGCCACGACCGGGATCCGGGACCTCGAGGACCGGCTCTCGGATGGCATCCGCGGGCACGGGCACGGTCCGGTAGCGCGGCAGGAAGACGTCCACCGGCAGGCGCAGGGCGTCCGCGGCCCCCTCGATGCGGCCCAGGGCTCGCGCGAGCGCATCCACCACGTCCGCGAGGCCACCGGTCTTGGCCCAGGGCTCGCACTCCGCCGCGAGCATGGCGATTCTGAGGGTCATGGCCTTGGATGCTATCCCCGGGAGTCGCGGAGCGCGCCGCCAATCCACTCGACACGCGCCCCGGGCGGGGTTTCCAAACCGCAACTAAACCGGTTCACACAACTCCGCGAGCCTCCTCTAGAATTCGCCTCCTATGGAGACTCTTGTCCGCGTGCCGGTCGCCCCGGGCGCCCCGTTCCATCTCCCGCCTCGCCTGGAGGGGCTCCGTCGCCTCGCGTACAACCTGTGGTGGGCCTGGCACCCGCGTGCCCGGGCGATGTTCTCGCGGATCGACGCGGCGGGCTGGGCCCGGCATCGCAACCCGGTCGCAGTGCTCTCCGGCCAGGTGAACTGGGAGGGCCTCCTCGACAGCACGGCGTTCCTGGCGGAGTACGAGTCCATCCTCGCGGAGTTCGACGCGTACATGGCGGGTGGCGACGACCACTGGTTCAGCCGCCGGCACGGCAAGGACTTCGACGGCCCCATCGCGTACTTCTGCGCTGAGTTCGGCTTTCACGAGTCGCTGGCCATCTACTCCGGCGGTCTCGGCATCCTCGCGGGCGACCACATGAAGACGGCCTCGGACATGGCCGTCCCAATGGTCGGCGTGGGCCTGATGTACCGGAAGGGCTACTTCCGCCAGTCCATCGACGCGGATGGCCACCAGGAGCACGCCTACCCGGACTTCGACCTGCGCAGCCTCCCGGTGCTGCGCGCGCTGGACCGCCTGGGCGAGCCGCTGACCGTGTCCGTGGAGCTGCCCGGTCGCGAGCTGGCAGCCGCCGTCTGGGTGGCCCAGGTTGGCCGCATCCCGGTCCTGCTGCTGGACACGGACGTCCCGGACAACGACGACTCGGACCGGCCGATCACGCACATCCTCTACGTACGCGGCCGCGAGATGCGCCTGCACCAGGAGCTCGTCCTGGGCGTGGGCGGCACCCGTGCGCTGCGCGCGCTGGAGCTGGAGCCCGCGGTCTGGCACCTCAACGAGGGGCACTCCGCGTTCCTCCTGGCGGAGCGTGCCCGCGAGCAGGTGGCCGCGGGCGCGTCGCTGGACGACGCGCTCGCCACCGTGAGCCGCAACGCGGTCTTCACGATCCACACGCCGGTCTCCGCGGGCAACGAGCGTTTCGATGCGGAGCTCGTGCGGCGCGTTGCCGGTCCGCTTCTCGACGGCGACGGCCGCCCCAACACCGGCGGCGTCTCCATGGACCGCGTGCTGGGCCTGGGCCTCGGCGTGGAGGGCGACCACACCCAGTTCGACATGACCGCCTTCTCCCTGCGCCTCACCAGCAACTCCAACGCGGTGAGCCAGCTGCACGGACACACGGCCAACGGGACCTGGCAGGCGATCATGCCACGCGAGATCCTGGGTCTGACCAACGGCGTCCACACCCCCTCCTGGGTTGGCCAGCCGCTCCGCGAGGTGCTGGAGCGCCACACCACCGCGGACCTCGACAACATGGACGATGCCCAGGAGGAGGGCCGGTTCTGGGGCCGCCTCGCGCGCGTCCCCACCGCGGAGCTCTGGGAGGCGCACCAGCGCCAGAAGCTTGAGCTCGCGATCTTTGCGCGCGGCCGGCTGCGCAGCCAGTTCGCCCGCCACGGCGAGGCGCCCGGCACCCTCGAGGAGCTGGAGAACGTCCTTGACCCGGACGTTCTCACCATCGGCTTCGCCCGCCGCTTCGCCACGTACAAGCGCGCATCGCTGCTCTTCTCGGACATCGACCGCCTGGCACGGCTGGTCTGGGACGCGGATCGCCCGCTCCAGGTCGTCTTCGCCGGCAAGGCCCACCCGGCGGACCGCCCGGGCCAGGGCGTGATCCAGGACATCTTCGCCAAGTCGCGCAGCAGCAAGCTCCGGGGCCGGGTCTTCATCATGGAGGACTACGACATCCGGATCGCGCGCTTCCTCGTGGCGGGCGTGGACGTCTGGCTCAACAACCCGCGCCGCCCGCTCGAGGCGTCCGGCACCTCCGGCATGAAGGCGTCCGCGAACGGCGTCCTCAACGTGTCCGTGCTTGACGGCTGGTGGGACGAGGGCTGGACCGGCGACAACGGCTGGGCCATCGGCGGGCGCGAGCAGAACCCTGACGAGGGCGCGCAGGACTGGGCCGACGCGCAGGATCTCTACCGGATCCTGGAGCAGGAGCTCATCCCCTCCTACTACGAGCGTGACGAGAACGGCCTGCCGGCGCACTGGGTGCAGCTGATGCGGAACTCCATCTCGTCCACGATCTGGCGCTTCTCCACGAGCCGCATGCTCCACGAGTACGTGGACCGCATGTACGCCCCGGCCGCCATCAACGGGCGCACCGGCGCCGCGTAGCACACCCGCCCCGCGGCCGGCGCCGCCGGGCACGAGCACCAAGGACCAACCCGTGGCCCAACGAATCTCGCTGGCCCTCGCCATTCACAACCACCAGCCCGTTGGCAACTTCGGCTGGGTGTTCGCCGAGGTCTACGACCGCGCCTACCTGCCCATGCTGGAGGCGCTGGAGCGCCATCCCGGCGTCCGGCTCTCGCTCCACTACACCGGCCCGCTCCTGGAGTGGCTGGCGGCAGAGCGGCCGGAGTTCCTGGCGCGCCTGGGCGCGCTCGTCGCCCGCAACCAGGTGGAGCTCCTGGGCGGCGGCCTGTACGAGCCCATCCTCGCGTCCCTGCCGGAGCACGACCGGATCGACCAGCTGACCCGCATGGGCGACACGCTGGAGCGGATCACGGGCCGCCGGCCGAAGGGCGCCTGGCTTGCCGAGCGCGTGTGGGAGCCGGACCTGCCGTCCGCCCTCGTGCGCGGCGGCTACCAGTGGACGATCCTGGACGACCAGCACTTCCGCGCCGCCGCCATCCCGGAGGAGAACCTCTGGGGCGCGTACACCACCGAGGACCAGGGGCACCTGCTGCGCGTCTTCGGGACGGAGCAGGGCCTGCGGTACCGGATCCCGTTCGGGACCGTGGAGAGCGTCATCGACTACCTGCGCGACCACGCCACCGAGGCCGGCGATCGCGTGGGCATGATGGGCGACGACGGTGAGAAGTTCGGCGCGTGGCCGTCCACCTACGAGCACTGCTGGGCCGGTGGCCGCTGGGTTGACCGCTTCTTCGAGGCGCTGGAGGCCAACGCGGACTGGCTCACCACCGTGACGCCGTCGCAGTGGCTGGAACGCGAGCCCGCCATCGGCCGCGTCTACGTCCCCACCTCCTCGTACGCGGAGATGGGCGAGTGGTCGCTGCCCGCGGACGAGAGCGTGGTCTTCACGCACCTGCTCCACGACGCGGTGGCGCGCAAGGACCCGGCGGCGCGCTGGCTGCGCGGTGGCTTCTGGCGCAACTACCAGGTCAAGTACCGCGAGATCAACGACCTGCACAAGCAGATGCTTCGGGTCTCCGCGAAGGTTGCCGCCATGGCGGATGGTCCGGCGAAGACCGCCGCCCTGGACCACCTGCACCGCGGCCAGTCCAACGACTGCTACTGGCACGGCCTGTTCGGCGGCATCTACATCTCGCACATGCGCCTGGCCACGCACGAGCACCTGCTTGCCGCAGAGGACATCGCGGACGACGCATCCGCGGGCGGCCGCACGGCGTCGCTGGTGGACCTGGACATGGACGGCCGCGACGAGGTCCACCTCGCGGACCCGGGACAGGTCGTCACCGTGAAGCCCACCGAGGGTGCGGGCATCGGTGCCTGGGACATCCGGGGCGCCCGCCACGCGCTCACGTCCGTGATGCGCCGCCGTCCGGAGGCCTACCACCAGGTGCTGCGCGACCACGACGCGAAGCAGGCCGCCGGGGCGGCCGAGGCCGATGCGCCGGTTGGCGACTCCGGGGCCGCCAAGTCCATCCACGACGTGGTGCTGGTCAAGGAGGACGGCCTGTCCGGCCACCTCAACTACGACAGCCACGAGCGCCGGTCCGGTCTCGTCCGCTTCCTGGATCCGCAGGCCACCCCGGAGCAGCTGGCGCTGGGCACCGAGCGCGAGATCGCGGACTTCCGCGACGCCGCCTGGCGGGTGGACCACGTGGCCCCGGGCCAGGTCTCGCTCTCGCACAACGGGAACGTGCTGGGCCAGCCGGTGAGCATCTCCAAGTCGTACCGCCTCGAGGGCGGGCGGCTGGATCCGCAGCTGGTCATCGACCTCCAGGTGGAGCACCGCGGCAGCCAGGCCGTGGACGCGCGCCTGGGCCTTGAGCTCTCCATCCACCTGCTGGGCGGCGGCGGCAACCCGTCCGCGTGGTACGACGTGGCCGGCGACCGGACCGCACACGACGGCAGCGGTGAGGTGGCAGGCATCGGCGCCATCGGCTTCGGCAACGACTACGTTGGTGTGGCCGTGGAGGCCCGCCCCCAGCCCGCGGCGGACGCCTGGTGGAGCCCCATCGAGAC
>CAIYZX010000113.1 GCA_903930745.1 uncultured Chloroflexota bacterium
CATCTCGCTGCCCCTCGCCGCCCCGGCGCTCGCCGCGGGCCTCGTGATGAGCTGGGCGCGGGCGCTGGGCGAGTTCGGCGCCACGATCATGTTCGCGGGCAACGTGGAGGGCACCACGCAGACGCTGCCGCTCCTCGTGTACGGCGAGTTCAGCGCTGGGAGCCTGGACACGTCCATCGCCGCCGCGGCGATCCTCGTGCTGGCCGCGTTCGGCGTCCTCGTCGCCGTCCGGCTGCTCCACTGGGGCCGCGCGCTCGACGTCCGGAGCGCCATCGGCTGAGTCCTGGCCACCACCACCGCCGTCGTCGTCGAAACCGGGCGGCGCGCCTCGGCGTATCCAGCCCCACAGGCCCGCGACCCGGCGGGCCCCCGGGAGGGTTGGATGGCTCGCAGAGGAACGAAGCGGCGGATGGCCTGGCTGGCCGGAGGCATCGGTCTCACGGTCCTGGGGCTTCTCGTCGTGCTCGCGCAGGCGGCGGTGGGCGCCTCCGCGCTGACCGTCACGATCGGCGACACGCTCGCTCCGCAGGCCGTGGAGGTGCTGCCCGGGACGGCGGTCACCTTCAAGAACGCGGATGCCGCACGCCACCGCCTGCGCACCACCTCCGGCCCCGCCGAGTTCGACACCGGCGACCTGGATCCCGGCGCCTCCTTCACCGTCACGCTGACCGCCACCGGCACCTACCAGTACCGCGACGACCGCAACAAGAATCTCTCCAACTACTGGGGGACCATCACGGTCACCACGACGCCCTCGGCGACGGCGACGCCCGGCGGCGGTGGTGGAGGCGGTGGTGCAACGCCGGCCCCTTCCTCGGCCGCCGTCCTGGAGGTCACGATGGCCGGCCGCGCATTCTCGCCTGCCACGCTCACGGTGGACGCCGGCACCACGATCCGCTTCCGCAACAACGACGGCCGCGAGCACACCGCCTCGGCAAACGACCGCTCCTTCGACTCCGGGATCATGCCGGTTGGCGCCACCTTCACGAAGGTCTTCGGCACGCCGGGCACGTACCGCTACGTCTGCCTGATCCACCCGGACATGACCGGCACGATTGCGGTGCGCGGAGCAGGTGGCGCCACGCCGCCCCCGCCGCCTCCGCCCACGGCCACGCCCGTCCCCACGCCCGTCACGCCGCCCGCTCCCGGCTCCGGCAAGGTGGCCGCGGTGGACTTCGCGTTCAACCCGGGGACCATCGACGTGGTGGCCGGCACCACCGTCACCTGGATCAACCAGGGGGCCGCGCTCCACACGGTGACCGCCTCCGACGGCTCCTTCGACTCCGGCCTCATCCCCGCCGGTGGCGGCACCTTCGCACGCCGCTTCTCCACGCCCGGCACGTATCCGTACATCTGCGGCCTGCACCCGTCCATGACCGGCGTGGTGCGCGTGTCCGGTGCCAACGGGGCCACGCCGCCACCGGCCGCCCCGCCAACACCCCCACCCACGACGCCACCCGTGGCCTCCGGCGAGCTGGAGCTGCGCGACTTCGCCTTCGTGCCATCGGCCATCCGGGTGACGCCCGGGACCACGGTCACCTGGGTGAACACCGGGGCCGCGCCCCACACCGTCACGGACCGGGCTGGGGCGTTCAACTCCGGGATCCTGGCACGCGGTGCCCGCTACACGCGCACCTTCGCGGAGGCGGGCACGTACCAGCTGATCTGCGCGATCCACCCGGACATGCACGCCACGCTCGTGGTGGCGGACGTGGGGGCCACTGCGCCTCCACCGGCCACGCCCGCACC
This sequence comes from uncultured Chloroflexota bacterium, assembly GCA_903930745.1. Classification (GTDB taxonomy): domain Bacteria; phylum Chloroflexota; class Limnocylindria; order Limnocylindrales; family CSP1-4; genus CAIXZV01. The sequence goes on from CAIYZX010000113.1 coordinate 1,750, forward strand.
GGTGGCCACGCCGCCTCCGGGCACCGGCGAGGTGGCGATCATCGACTTCGACTTCGCGCCCAAGACCATCGAGGTCCCCGTGGGCACCACCGTGCACTGGGTGAACCAGGGCGTGGCGCCGCACACTGTCACCGCGCGGGATGGCACCTTCGACTCCGGCTTCCTGGACACCGGCGAAGCCTTCACGCGGACCTTCGACCAGGCGGGCGTGATCGAGTACCTGTGCGCCATCCACCCGGCGATGGTGGGCACAATCGTGGTGGGCGGCGCATTGGCGGGATCCGGGGCACCGGGTGCCGGCGCGTCCGCTGCGCCGTCCGGCGACCCCGCGAGCTCGTCCGCCGGACCTGGCCCCTCCACCGATCCCGGCGCTGCCGGACTGCCCGGCACCCCGCCCGGCGGCGACGGTGGCACCGCGGCCTCACCTCTTGGCACATCCCCGGCCTCGGCCGCGGAGACGCTCGTCCCGATCGGCCTGGGCATCCTCGTCCTGGGCCTGATCGCCATCATGTTCGGGCTCGCGATCGAGTCCGGCGACACCACCCCACGTCCCCAGGGAGGTACCCGTTGATGCGCACCGCACTGCTGCCCATGACCCTGCTGCTGGCGGGCTCGATGCTCGCCGCCTGCGGAGGCTCGTCGCCCACGCCGGCTCCCGCGACCGCCGCGCCTGTCACCGCCGCCCCTGCGACGGCCGCCCCGGCGGACACGGCGGCACCCGCCACGAACGCCCCGGCCACCGGCGGCACCGCGGAGATCAAGGGCTTCGCCTTCGATCCCAATCCCATCGAGATCGTCGCCGGCCAGTCCGTCACCTGGACGAACGCGGACGGCGCAGGCCACACCGTCACCGCGGATGACGGCTCCTTCGACAGCGGGCGCCTCGCCAATGGTCAGACCTTCTCGCAGGTCTTCGCCACCAAGGGGACCTTCACGTACCACTGCGCCATCCACTCGAGCATGAAGGCCACGATCGTCGTCAACTAGGCGGCTCCACGCGCGAACTCCACGCGCGCTCCACATGGACTTCACGGACGCCTTCGAGGATGCAGACATCACGAACCCGGGAGGAACCCGGGTCACCTGCACCAGGAAGGCGTCCAGTCCATGAAGTCCGTTGCCATCCCCCTCGCCGGCGCAGCGCTCGCGGCCCTCCTCGCCGTGGGCGTCACGTCCGCCGCCAACCCCACCACCCCGGTTCCCGCGGCCACCCCGGCCCCGGTGGTCACGCCCGCCGGCAACACCGCCACCGGCACCGTCGCCGCGATCCTCGGCCTCACCAACGCCCAGGTCATGGAGCTCCGCCACGCCGGCAAGAGCCTCGCGCAGATCGCGGAGCAGCAGAAGGTTGACCCGCAGAAGCTGATCGACGCGATGGCCGCCCAGTGGACCGCCCAGATCGACGCCCGCCTCGCCGCCGGCGCCATCACCGCCGACCAGGCCGCAACCCTGAAGGCCAACGTGGCCACGCAGGCCAAGGCGATGGTCTACCAGGTCACGATGGGCGGGATGATGGGTGGCGCCGTTGGCGCGGGCCCGAACGGCACGATGCACGGCCAGGCCGGCATGGGCGCCGGCATGGGCGCCCAGGGCGGGATGCGCGGTCGCGGCGGCATGATGAACGGCGCCGCAGGCCGCGGGATGATGAACGGCACGGGCACCTGCCCG
>CAIYZX010000114.1 GCA_903930745.1 uncultured Chloroflexota bacterium
ACGAGCGGGCGCATCTCGAGGCGGCCATCGCCCACGGCGCCCCGCCCATCGGCATCCTGCGCCGGATCCTGCTCGGGGACTGACGCCCCGCGGAATCGAACGACCCCCGGTGGATCACCGGGGGTCGCTTGGTGCTGGCGGGGGATTACTCGGCGTCGGCGGCCGACTCGGGCGCTGCCTCGAGCTCGGTCTGGGTCTCGGCCGAGGCTTCGGCTTCGGCTTCCGCGCCCAGGGCCACCCGGAGGCGGTCCACGCGGAAGCCCGCGATCTCGGCGGCGCCCTGGAGGACCCGGAGCACGGCCCGGGCCTCGTCCGGCGTGGCGTCCGAGGCGTCCGTGATGCCCGCGCTGACACGCTCGAGGCGCTCCGCCCAGGCAACCAGCTCGTCCCAGGACTCGCCGTGGAACCACTCCACGCCCTCCCAGGCGTTCACCCGCAGGAACGGGCGCACGTCGGGATGGATCAGCCAGGCGTCCACGAGGCGCAGCGCGAGCGCGTCGGCGCTCTCGGGCTCCACGGCCTCCACGGGCTCGTCGGCATCGGCATCGGCAGCCACTGCGGCATCGGCAGCCACCGGTTCGGCAGCCACCGCTTCGGCATCGGCAGCCACCGGTTCGGAAGCCACATCGGCGTCGGCATCGGCAGCCGTCGCTTCGGCATCGGCACCGTCGGCCACGGCCTCCACGCCGGCAGGCGAGGCCGCAAGCCAGGAGGGGAGCGGCAGGTCCAGCAGGAGCCGGGCCCGCTCGGCGGCCCACCACGCGGTGCCCTCGTCCAGGCCGCGTCCGCGCAGCGCGCCGGCGATGACCGGGGCCAGGCGGAGCTCCTCGAACCAGGCACGGGCCGTGGGGCCGGCCATCGCGCCCGCGGGGAGCGTGCCCAGCGGGGCGAGGATCGCCCAGACCTCGAGCGCCGCACCCTGCGACGGGTCCGGCAGCGCAGCGGCGATGGGTGCAACCGCGGCGACGCGCGCGGCGATCAGCGCGGCAACCGCCCCGCGATCCCCGGCCGTGCCCGTTGTGTCTGCCACCTGGGCAACGAAGCGGCCGATGGCCTCCGGCGTGGCCTCCGAGAGGACGGAGCGCAGCGTGTCGTGGACCGGGCCCAGGGCCTGGTCGCGGAGGGCGTCGTCAAGGGAGGGGACGCCGGCGCCACCGAGGCGCTCCGCGAGGCGTGCCCAGACCCCGGCGCGATCGGCCAGCTCGCGGAACTGCCAGAAGACGCGGCTCTCGTAGGCGCGCAGGCGGACGTGGAGGCCGCGCTCGCGGACCTCGGCGAGGGGCCGCAGGTACTCGAGACCGGAGCGCTGCTCGCGGTAGGCGAGGAAGCGCCCTTCGGCCGGCCCATCGGCCACGCCCAGGCCCTGGGCGAGCGTGCGCCGCTCCAGGTGCTTGTCGCCGTTCGGCTCCTTGACCGCGAACGCGGCTGAGTCGCGGACCCAGCCCGCCGTGTCGCCATACCGGTTGTGGTAGACGACCAGCGAGCGCGCGGCGCCGCGCCCGTTCGAGTACGCGTAGACGTTCTCCTCCACGCCGCCGTGCTCGTGCGCCACGTCGTAGAGCAGGTAGTCCGCGGCCTCGGCGAAGTCACCGCGGCGGTGCAGCAGGGGCACGATCTCGCGCTCGTGGCGGGCAACCAGCCACTCGTCCGGGTGCTCGTCGCGGGTGGCGCGGCGGAACTCCATGCCGTACTTCTCGCTGAAGCCCTCGAACTGCCCGTGGCCGAACATCGGCAGGCCCGGCAGGGTGGCGAGGAGCGTGGCGACGCCGAAGTACTTGTCACCCTTCCCGAACTGCTCCACGGCCGTCTTC
>CAIYZX010000115.1 GCA_903930745.1 uncultured Chloroflexota bacterium
CCGCCGCCACGTGTCCGCATCAAGGTTGACCGAGGTCCGCGCCTCCCAGCGCTCCACGCTCCGGGCGCTCACGTCCAGCGCGCGGGAGAAGAGCTCCTGCGAGAGCCCCAGCTCCGCGCGCGTCTCCCGGATCTCCGGGGACGACACGATCGCCATCAGCGCACCTCCTGTCCCGACACCTGTCGGTACAGGTACAGCATACGCAGCCAGGTGCTAGGGCGCCACCACCTCGAGCGTGCCCATGGTGTCGTTGCTCATCACCTGGTACGTGCCGGGTGTGTCCAGCACGAACCGCAGCGTGGCGGTCTGGCCGGGCCGGGCCACGAGGTCCAGGTTCGGCACCCCCTCCACCATCCACTCGCGGACCACGCTGTCCTGGTTGTTCAGCTTCACCACGTTCCACTGGCCGGCGATGACGCGCAGCGACATCGGCTGGAGGGAGCCCGGCGTGGCCGCCACCCACGTGGTGGGCAGCGAGGACGTGATCGCGCCATCGGCCGCCAGCACACCGCCCGCGAGCGTGAGCCCCAGGGCGGCGATGACCAGCAGGTAGCCACCGTCGCGCAGCATGCCCAGGGGGCCGTGGCGGAGCGGCGTCACCTGCCCGGGCCGTACGTCCACGCCGCGCAGCCGCAGCGAGTTCGTGACCACGGACACGGACGAGAGCGCCATCGCCGCCGCCGCGAGCGCCGGGTTCAGCGTGATGCCGAAGGCCGGGTAGAGCACGCCCATCGCGATGGGGATCAGCAGGACGTTGTAGGCGAACGCCCAGAAGAGGTTCTGGCGGATGACGCGGATGGTGGCGCGGGACAAACCGATGGCCGAGGCCACCAGCCTCGGGTCGCCGCCCACGAGCGTGATGTCGGACGCCTCGATCGCCACGTCCGCGCCGGTGCCGATGGCCACGCCCAGGTTGGCGCGCGCGAGCGCGGGCGCATCGTTGATGCCATCGCCCACCATGGCCACGCGGCGGCCCTCGCCCTGCAGCCGCTCGATGACCGCGTCCTTGTCGCCCGGGAGGACCTCTGCGATCACGTGGTCGGCGGGGATGCCCACCTGGCGCGCCACGGCCTCGGCGGTCGCACGTGCGTCACCGGTGAGGAGCCAGACCGTGAGGCCCGCCTCGGCGAGCTCGCGCACGGCGGCCTTGGACTCGGGCTTCACGGGATCCGTGATGGCCACGAGGCCCGCGGCCACGCCGTCGATCGCCACGTGCACCACGGTCCCGCCATCGGCGGCGATCGCATCGGCCGTCTCGGCAAGGGCAGCGGTCTCGATCCCCTGCTCAGCCAGCAGCCGGCGGCTGCCCACGAGGACCAGGGCCCCGTCCACCGTTCCGCGGACGCCGCGACCCACGATGGCCTCAAAGCCTTCCACGGCCCCGAAGCCCAGCTCGCGCTCCTTGGCCTTGCGGACCACGGCCTCGCCCAGCGGGTGCTCGGAGCCGCGCTCCAGGGCGGCGGCGAGATCCAGGACGCGTGCCTCGTCGAAGCCATCGGCTGCCACGACCTGCGTCACCACCGGGCGGCCCAGCGTGAGCGTGCCGGTCTTGTCCATGACCACGGTGTCCACGCGGCCGGCCGCCTCGAGCGCCTCGCCGCCACGGACGAGGATGCCCACCTCGGCGCCCTTGCCGGTCCCCACCATGATCGCGGTGGGGGTGGCGAGGCCCATGGCACAGGGGCACGCGATGATGACGACGCCGATGAACGCGGTGAGCGCGAGCGTGACGCGCGGCTCCGGCCCGAAGAGGAACCAGATGGCGAACGTGGCGGCGGCCACGATGAGCACCGCCGGCACGAAGAGCTCCGAGATCCGGTCCGCCAGGCGCTGGATGGGGGCCTTGGAGCCCTGCGCGCGCTGGACGAGATCCACGATCCTCGCGAGGGCGGTGTCGCGGCCCACGCGCGTGGCGCGCATGACGAAGGAGCCGGTGGTGTTGAGGGTGGCGCCGATGACCTCGTCGCCCGCCTGCTTCACCGCGGGGATGGGCTCGCCGGTGAGCATGCTCTCGTCCACGGCGCTGGAGCCCTCCACGAGGACGCCGTCCACCGGGACCTTGTCGCCGGGGCGGACGCG
>CAIYZX010000116.1 GCA_903930745.1 uncultured Chloroflexota bacterium
CGCACCCCAAACGGGGGGTTTGCGAAGGAGCCCTCGTCCGCGCGATCATGCGCCCGTGACCGATTCGCCCCAAACCCTCGACCGTGCCCGCGAGGTACTCCGCCGGGCACACGCCGTCACGCCGTCACGCAGCCTTCTCCGGCTGGAGGACACGCTGCGCCGAGGTGACGCGTCCACCAAGCAGCTCGCCCAGCTGATCGAGGGCTCCCCTGCCCTGGCGGCACGCGTGCTGCGCATGGCCAACTCCAGCTTCTACGCGCCGCTGGAGCCCGTGGTGAGCCTGTCCCGGGCCGTCCCCATGCTCGGTCACACCGTGCTGCGCCAGCTGGTCCTCGCCACGCTCGTCCTGAGCCGCCAGGAGACCGGCCGCTCCACCAAGCAGAACGTCGCTGCGGCCCGGCTCACGGGCAACGCCGTCCGCTCCGCGGTCGTGGCGCGCGCCCTTGCCACGGCGACGCGCATCGTTCCCCCGGACGACGCGTTCTCCGCGGGCCTCCTGCACGACCTCGGGCACATCTACCTGCTTGACGACACGGGCGACGCCTACGCGTCGTACCTCGTGGACGAGCAGCCCGCGGACATCCTCGCCCGCGAGATCGAGATCACCGGCACCACCCACCAGGACGTGGGCGTGGCGTTCGCGTACGACTGGAACCTGCCCCCGGCCCTGGCGGAGGTCCTGCGGGACCACCACCTGCCGGTACCGCGCTCGCTGGGCGCCGTCGTCGCGGCTGCGGACCTGCTGGTCGCAGAGGTCCACCACCCGTCTGCGGAGGGGCCGGAGGCGGCCAGCGCACGGAGCGACGCCAGCCTGGCGGGCATCGGGATGACTCGTGAGGCCTGGACCGGCATCGAGCCGCAGGTGCGCGCGGACTACGCGGAGCTGCTCACGGTCTTCGAGCGCTTCGGCTGACCCACCGGGTGCCGGCCGGGCCCATGCCCGTCACGGCAGGTGGTCCGTACGGACGGTGAGGGCGATCGGGTCCCGCTAGTCCACGATCCAGCGGCGCGCCACCCAGAGGCCGGTGACGGTCAGCGCGATCGTCACGCCCATGAAGATCCCGAACACCGTCAACGGGTCCGTGCCGGCCGGGAGCCAGTCGCCAAGGCCGCCCACCGTGTCCGTGGACGGTGCCCTGGTTGGAGCGGGCGACGCGGAGCCGCTCCCGTTGCCGCTCCCGTTGCCGCTCCCGTTGCCGTCACCGCTGTGGGGCCCGCCGCCACCGTTCGCCGTTGAGCTGTCCGGGAACGGGGCAAGGTCCTGGGGCGCGCTGCGGAGCGTGATCGTGGGCAGCGCCTGGACCAGCGGGTTGGCGACGTCGATGGAGACGATGCTGGAGCCCGTCACGAGGTGCAGCCGGTCGCCCCTGTAGCTCGTCGTCATCAGGGTCACGGGCTCCGAGCTGGCGGAAAGGGAGCGCCAGGGCTTGGCCACCCCGTCGGTGACGGAGAAGAGCTGTGTGCCCACGGCCACGACGGCGGCGGCGGGAAGCTTCGCGTCCCAGGACGCGGTGATCGCGGTGGGCTCTGCCTTGAGCGTGGCCGTCCAGGCGATCGTTCCCGTCTCCATCGAGACGGCGACCACCTTGTTCGGGTTCTTGAGCGCGATGTAGCCGAGCGCCCTGTCCACGGCCGGGGCCGCCGGCGAGGCTGCGGCGGGCGAGGCTGCGGCGGGCGACACCGTGTCGGGCTTCCCCGAGACCGCGAGTGCGACCACCGTGCCGGAGAGCCCGGCAATGGGGCGAACCACCCTGGTGTCCGAGAGCACGAGGTCAACGAAGGCGTCGCCGGTGTTCGCCGCAAGCATCCCCGGCCGATCGGGACTGGCCGCGAGCAGGTCCACCGCCCCGGAGACGGCGATCGTGCCATCCGGCCGCGTGTCGCCGGCCGCGAGGGCCCAGATGGCCTTCTTGGACGGGACCGCGAGATACAGCGTGGTGCCGATGGGATGCGCGAGGTCCTTGACCACGGCGGTCAGTGGATCCAACGCGCTGACCGTGCCCTGCTCGACGTCGATGGCGTAGAGGCCCGTACCGCCATTGGCGGCGTACAGGGTCTGCTTGCCATTGAACTCAAGCCGGCGGACCGCCTCCGTGGGGTCGATGCTGCCGGTGCGGACGCTGGAGTGGAAGGTGTCGAGCTCGAGGACCCCCAGGTCCTCCGATCCGGAGGCCGTGGCGACGTAGATGTCGCCGAGCGCCTCGGCGCGCACCGGAGAGCCCGCCGTGATCGCCAGGATGGCGAGCGCGGCGAGGGCGGTGAGAGCGCGGCTGGAGCGGAGGCTGGGGGTCATCGAGGTGCTTCCATGTGGGGAGTCGGCCCTCCGGCCATGACGCTGGAGGGCCCGCTCGGGTTACCGCTTCAGGTTGACAAGCTCCTGGAGCATCTCGTCGGACGTGGTGATCACTCGGCCGTTCGCCTGGAAGCCGCGCTGGGCGGTGATCATCCCGGTGAACTGCGTGGCAAGGTCCACGTTGGACATCTCGAGGGAGCCGGTGGTGACGGTGCCGCGACCCCCCTGGCCGGGCAGGCCGATGGAGACATCGCCGGAGGCGGACGAGGCGCCGAAGAGGTTCTGGCCCTGGCGCAGCAGGCCGCCCGGGTTCACGAACGAGCCCATGGAGATCTGGCCGAGGAGCTGGGTCTGGCCGTTGGAGAAGACGCCGGTGATGTCACCACCGGAGCCGATCGTGAAGGTCACGAGCGTTCCGGAGGAGAAGCCGTCGGTGGAGCCGTTGAGCGCGGACGCGCCCTGGTACTGGGTCATGTCCTCCAGGTCCAGTGGCAGGGCGACCGGGCTCGTGGCGCCGTTGGTGAGATCGATGCTGATGGGCGAGCCGGTCGCCGCGGCGTACGTGCCGTCCGCGTTGAACGAGAGGGTTCCCGTCGAGGTGGAGCTCGTGCCGGTGTCCGCGGGATCCGCGCTGGCCGCCCAGTCCCAGCTGTTGCTGGCGGTCTTGGTGAACGTGATCTTGAGCGAGTGGCGGATGCCCAGCGAGTCGTAGACGTTGAGCGTCGTGGACGTCGTGGTGCCGGCCGCGGCGGACGCATCCAGGTTGCCGCTGATGGCCGAGGTCGCGGTGGCGAGCGCGGTGGTCCGGGTCCCGATCGGGATGATCACGTCCGTGGGCGCCGTGGTGGTGTCGATGCCGCCGCCGGTCGCCGCAACCCAGCCCTGGACCTTGAGGCCCGAGGCGGAGTTCAACAGGTTGCCGCCGAGGCCGATGTCGAAGGCGCCGTCACGCGTGTAGTACTGGCGTGAGCCGTCGGAGAGGACGAAGAAGCCGTCGCCCTGGATCGCCATGTCCGTCAGGCGGCCGGTGGACTGCAGGTTGCCCTGGGTCTGGAGGACGTCGATGCCGGCGACGGTCATGCCGAGGCCCACCTGGGCCGGGTTGATGGAGCCCAGGCCGCCCTGCGGGGCCGAGGCGCCGCGGAAGGTCTGGGAGAGGATGTCCTGGAAGTTCACGCGGCCGGACTTGAAGCCGACGGTGTTGACGTTGGCGATGTTGTTGCCAATGACGTCCATCATGACCTGGTGGCCGCGGAGGCCGGAGATCGCCGAGAACATCGAGCGCAGCATGTGGTGTGTCTCCTGGTCGGTAGGAGGGGTGGGTGGACGGGCGCCGGGCGGGGACCGGCCTGGCGCCGAGCTACGTGGTGGGGGTGGACGAGGAGCCCGAGGTGGACGGGTGGAGCACCTGCGTGACCTTGTCGGGGGTCACGATGGCGCCGCCCTCGAGCACGAGCATCACGCCGGTGGCGTCCTGCACGATGCGGTCCACGATGCCGTTCGCCGGCAGACCGTTGGTGTCGGTGCCGATGACCTGGTCGCCGATGAGGGCGGATGCCTGGGCCAGCTGGGTGCCGCTCAGGCTCTTCTGGACCTGCTCAAGGGTTGAGATCATGGTGAACTGGGCAAGCTCGCCGAGCATCTCCTTCTCGTCCATGGGCTTGGTGGGATCCTGGTTCTGGAGCTGGATCAGGAACAGCTTGAAGAAGTCGTCCTTGCCCAGGCCGAAGGCGTCCGTCACCTGGTTGGACGACTTCAGTGACGTCGTCCCGTTGAGGTTGACGCCCGACGATGCGGCGGTCCGCATCAGGCCGCTCGAGGCCGCGAGACGGGCGGGGTCGATGGTCATGGCGTCTCCTGTCAGGCCCGCACGTCGAGTGCGGATCCGGAGCGAGCGGCGGCGGAGGTGGTCACCGGGCCGGTGGCCGTGATGGGTCCGGGACGCCGCTCGCGTCCGCGGGGTGCGCTGTCGTCGGGCCGGCCGCCGGCTCCCTCGCGCCCGAAGGCGAAGGCGGGCATCTCGTCGCCGCGGCGGTCGGTCGCGGGCTGGTGCTGGTGCTGCTGGTGGGTATCCGGGGCGGCCCCCCGCTGATCGCCGAAGGCACGGCCGGTGTCGCCATCCATGCCCGCGAGGCGGGTGACAGCCTCTGGCCGGACCCGGAGCTCCACGCCCGCCGGGAGGACCTGGCCCGCGGCGATCGCGCGGCTCAGCGCATCGTGGAGATCGCCCGCGGCGGCGGGATTCGCCGCGACCAGCTCCGCCTTCACGGTCTCGCCGGGGCGGGCCGCGACGAGGATCCGGATGGTGCCGAAGCGCGGGTCCTCGATCGTGCTCTCGAGCCCGGGGACGCCGCCCCTGACCGTGGCGCGGATGCGGCCCAGGGCCTCGGCCACCACGCGGTCCGCGGCGTCCGCCGCCGTGGGGGCGGTCAAGACCGGGGCGGCGACGGCTGCGGCGTCCGACGGGCTGCTGGTGGCCGGCGTGGCGCCCGTGGCCGCGAGGGCCTCGGCGAAGCCGGCGGCGGGGGCCTGGGCGGTGGCGGTGCCCGATGCCGGGGTGGTCGTCCCCGCCATGGCGCCCGCGGAGCCTGTGCCGTCCGACGCGCGGCCGTCCGTGCCGGCACCGGTGTGTGCACCGCTCGCCGCGTTGGCTGGCACGGCCGGCGTGGCCGCGGTCCCCTCCCCCGCCGGAACGGCCGGCGTCGCCGGATCCGCCGCCTGCGGGTTGCGGGTGTCGGCGGGCGCGGTGCGCCGGGAGGCGGCCGTTGCAGCGGCGGAGGCCGCCGCCTGGACGGGGCTTCCCTGCGAGGCCGTCGCCTGTGCGGCGATCGTGGATGCCGCCGTGGCCGCACCGGCGCCACC
>CAIYZX010000117.1 GCA_903930745.1 uncultured Chloroflexota bacterium
CGGCTCACCACGAGCAGACCGGCGAGACCCATCACGCCGAGATATGCCACGTGCCAGAGCGCGGACACGTCCACCACGCCCGTCACGAGCGCGCGGATCAGGTCCACACCGTGCCAGAGCGGCGTCAGCTGCACCACCACGCGGAGCGGCTCCGGGTACGAGGCGATGGGATAGAACGTGCCGGAGAACAGGAAGAGCGGCAGGACCACGAGGTTGATGAGGTCGAAGTCCTCCCACGTCCGCAGGAACGTGGTGGCGGCCATGCCCACCGCGGCGAACGCGAACGAGAGGAGCATCGCGGCAGGGATGGCCAGCAGCGCCCACGGCGAGCGGAGCAGCCCCATCACCACCAGCACGAGGAAGAAGCCCACCGCGTAGAGCGTTGACCGCAGGACCGCGTAGGCCAGCTCGCCCAGGGCAACGTCGCCCACGGACATGGGCGTGGCGAGGATGGCGTCGTACGTCTTCTCGAAGTTGAGCTTGAAGAAGAAGTTGAACGTGGACTCCGCGATCGCCCCGTTCATGGACGAGGAGGCGAGCAGCGCCGGGGCCACGAAGAGCTCGTACGGGATGGGCGCGCCGCCGGGGCCGGTCACCTGACCCACCATGCCGCCGATGCCCAGGCCAACCGAGAGCAGGTAGAAGAACGGCTCAAAGAAGCCGGACAGCACGATCAGCCAGTTGCGCTTCGTGGTGAGCAGGTTGCGCTCCACCACCAGCAGGCTCCGGCGCCCGCCGAAGGCCCGGAGTGGCAGCACGCGTCCCATCGCGAGAAGGTTCGTCATGGCCGCCTACGCCTCCAGCTTCCGGCGGAAGGAGCGGAAGGTGGCGGCGATGCCGATGGCGGCCGCGATCACCAGGATCCCGAGGTGGGCGAGGTGGAGCAGCGGCTGGTCACCCAGCGTGCCCATGGCGAGCGCCCTGCCCAGGTCCACCCCGTGCCAGAGCGGCAGGATCCACGCCACCGGCTGGAGGAAGTCCGGCAGCCGCTCGATGGGGAAGAACGTGCCGCTGAACAGGAAGAGCGGCGTGATGCCGAACCGCCAGATCTGGTTGAACGAGTTCGTGTCGCGCTGGGTGGCCATGTACGCGGCGATGGGCGCGGCGAACGCGACGCCCGTCAGCGTGCCGATGGGCACCACGAGGATCATGGCCGGGGTGGCCGCGGCCCCGAAGGCGAAGGCCACCGCGCAGAAGATGGCCCCCACGAGCGTGGCGCGCGTTGCGATCCAGGCCAGCTGTGCCGCGGCGATCGCATACGGCGAGAGCGGCGTGGCGTACATCGCGTGGTAGCGGCGGACCCAGTGGAAGCCCGCGAGGACCGGGAACGTGGCCTCGAAGACGGAGCCCTGCATGACCGTGGAGACGAGGAGGGCCGGCGCGAGGAACTGCAGGTACGTGACGCCACCCAGCGCCCCGGCACCCGCGCCCTTGTCCACGTACGAGCCCAGGCCCACGCCCATGGCCAGCAGGAACAGGACCGGCTGCGCGAAGTTGGCGAAGATGGACCCGCGCCACGTGCGGCGGTA
>CAIYZX010000118.1 GCA_903930745.1 uncultured Chloroflexota bacterium
GCCGGGACGAGGAGTGCGCGAACCACGGTGGCGTCCAGCGCCACGGCGATCGCCACGCCGAGACCCAGCGCCTTGATCAGCACGATGTCCGCGAACGCGAAGGAGCCCGCGACCACCACCACGATCAGCGCGGCGGAGCTCACGATCCGGCCGGACCGCTCCAGGCCCCGGGCCACGGCCTCGGTGTTGTCGCCGCCCCGGTCCCACGCCTCCTTCATGCGCGACAGCAGGAAGACCTCGTAGTCCATCGACAGCCCGAAGAGCACGCAGAACAGGATCACCGGCTGCGTGGTCTCCACGAAGCCCAGCGGCTGGAAGTTGAGCAGGGCGCTGAGGTTGCCGTCCTGGAAGATCCAGACGAGCGCGCCGAACGAGGCAAGGATGGACAGCGTGTTCATGACCAGCGCCTTGAGCGGCAGGACCACGGAGCGCAGGAGCACGAACAGGACGAGGAACGTGGTCAGGACGATGAACGCCGCGGTGCGCGGGAAGTCCGCCCAGACGCGACTGACCACGTCGTCCACGTCCGCCGCGCCGCCACCCACCATCACGGTGACGCCGGCCGGTGGCGCGAGCGGGCCCGTGAGGCTCCGCAGGTCATGGACGAGCGCACGGGCCGGCTCCTGGTTCGGGCCCATCGTGGTGTAGAGCGTGAACGCGGTCAGGTCGCCCTTCGTGGTGGCGGCCAGGGCGGTGGAGGCGAACCGGTCCGGCGGCCCGGACGGCGCGCCGTACATGAGCTGGTACATGGGCAGGGTGATCCGCGGGTCCAGGTCCACCATGCCGTTGACCCGGGCCACGCGCGGATCCGACTGCAGCGCGCGCGAGTACGCGTGGAGCTTCGCGACGTTCTGGGGGTCCGTGGCGTCACCCTGCGTCCGGACCGCGATCACGATGGGCGCGAACTCGCCCTCGCCGAACTCGCGCGCGAGATCGTCGTAGACCGCGCGGCTGGGGACGAACGACGGCAGGATCGTGGCGTCCGGGGCGTTGAAGCGGACGTGGAGGAACGGCAGGCCCAGGGTGACCAGCACGCCCAGCGTGGGGACGAGGACGGCCACCGGGTGGCGCATGACGCGGCGCGCGAGCCTGGCCCACGGGCCGTCCGAGCCTGGCTCCACGGTGACGCGGCGGACGGCGAGCGCGTCCACTCGGGTTCCCAGGATGGTGAGGATGGCAGGCAGTAGGGTGATCGCGGCGGCCACGGCGAGCCCCACCACGATGGCGCCGGCGATGCCGACGCTGCGCAGGATCATGAACTCGAAGAGGACGAGGCCAAGGAGGCCGAGGAGGACGGTGAGACCGGAGAAGAAGACCGCGCGTCCGGCGGTGGCCACCGTCACGCGGACGGCCTCCGCCACGCGGTCCGGGCCCTGGCGGTGCGCCAGCTCCTCGCGGAACCGGCTGGTCATGAGCAGGCTGTAGTCCACGCCCAGCCCCAGGCCAAGGAGCGTGGCCAGGTTGAGCACGAAGATGCTCATGGGGGTCAGGTTAGCCACGCCGAAGATGACCGCGAGTGCCACCAGCACGGACGCGCCGCCCACGGCGAGCGGGACGGCCGCGGCCACGAGGCTGCCGAAGACGATGACGAGGGCGAGCGCCGCGAGGGGCAGCGAGATGAGCTCGCTCCTGCGCAGGTCGCTCTCGGTGACGGCCTGGACGTCGCCGTAGAACGCGGGGCCGCCGCCGATCCGCACCGCCAGCCCGTCCACGGGACGGAGGGCGGCGGCGACGCCGGGGATCGCGTCGGGCGAGTCGTCCGGCGGGAGGTCCAGGAAGACCACGTCGTACGCGGTGTGGCCGTCCGCGCTCACCTGGCGCGGGGCGAGGACGTGGGACAGGATCCGCGTGACGTGCGGCGCCGCGGTGACGTCCTTGGTGGCCTGCTGGACGGCGGCCAGCCACTGGGGCGTGCCGGCCGTGAGCGTTTCGCTGGTGTAGACGAGGACGAAGGCGGATGGCTCGGCGCCGAGCTCGTCCGCGAGGACCTGCTTCGCGCGCGCGCTCTCCAGGTCATCCAGGATGAAGCCGCCCGCGGAGAGGGCGCCGGGGGCCCGGGGGGCGAACGGGATCGCGAGGAGGATGAGGGCAGCCCACGCCGCGACGATCCACCAGCGGCGTTGGACGGCGAAGCGCCCGAGGTTGTCGAAGGTCATGCGAGGTCTCGTTCGGCGGAGGCGGCGCCCCGGATGGGCGGCGTGGCGCCCGGGCGGCACGCGGGCGCCCCCGCACGGAGCGACGCCGAGGGTACCCGCGACCACCGATTCACCCGTTCCCGCGCCCGGGTCCGTCTGCTAGCATCGTCCGGCCGCGGTCCGCCGTGGCTTTCGAAGCCTGTCCAGCACGTACCCATTCCGTCCGAGGCCCACCCGCGTGACGATCTTCACGATCTGGTTCCAGAACTTCCCGAACAACCTGGTGATCCTGGTTGCGGCGGCGCTGATCGCCGGCGGGTTCGTCTACACCTTCGCGCGCTCCGCGATGGTGGCCGAGGGTGGCCGCCAGCCGTGGGCCCGCAAGATGACCCAGCCGAACAGCAAGCTGCTGTTCACTGCCCTCTTCGTGGCGTGGGCCGTGGTCTTCGGCGTTGGCCTGCAGCTCGTGCCGCACGAAGGCGCCAGCTCCCCGTACGGCGGCCTGGGCCTCATCGCCCTCTTCTCCGGCTTCTTCATCATGATGGGCCTCATCTGGAGCGTGATCGGGGAGTAGCCCCGGACCGCACCGGCGGCCAGCACGAGAGCCCGGCGGCAGCGCCGGGCTTTCCGATTCCATCGGCTCTCAACCCGGGTGACGCAACTGCACCCTTGTGCCTCTACGACAGGTGCCGTACCGTCCGGCCAACGCGTCTCGGGGGAGCGCGCATCCGGGGAGTGAGTAGGGAGCCTTGGAGGGGCAATGTCCGAACCGTCCATGTCCTGTCGCGTCTGTGACGAGGCGGCGACACATCGCGTGGGCACGTACGTGCTCTGCTCGCGGCACTTCGAGCTCGCGACGCGCGAGCGTCCGCACGTCTGGCGGACGCAGCTCGTGGCGATCGCGATCCTCGTGGGGCTCGTCGTGGTGGCGTCCCTGCTGAGCGCACTGGAGGGCTCCGCGCTCACCGGGCCGGCGCTGCTGGTCGTGGGGCTCGTGATCGCCTTCGTGCCGGCGGCCGTCTGGCTGACCCTCTTCTACCGCGAGGACCGGGTTGAGCCGGAGCCCCGCCACCTCGTGGTGGGCGTCGCCGTCCTTGGCGGCCTCCTGGCCGCAGCCGTGGGCGTCCCGTTCCTTGACGACGTCCTGCAGCCCGGCCGCTGGGCCGGCAGCAACGTGCTCGTCCAGCTCGCCGCGAACATCCTCGGCGTGGGCCTCGTGCCCGCCGCCCTGGTCTACGCCGCGGTGCGCTTCTCCGTCTACGGCTCCGGCGAGTTTGACGAGGCAACGGACGGCGTGATCTACGGCACCGCCGCCGGTCTGGGCTACGCCACGTACCAGAACGTGGGCGTCATCCTGGACGCCGGGGGCGCCAGCCTCACCTTCGGCAGCATCTTCGTGGTGCTCACCGCCCTCACGCTCGCCGGCACCGGCGGCCTCGTGGGCTGGTTCATGAGCGGCCAGAAGCTCCGCGGCAAGCCCGCTTGGTGGACGGCGGCCGGCGTCGCGCTCGGCGCCGTCGTGCTGGGCCTCTACACGTCCATTCGCGCCATGGTCATCGGCAGCATGGTGTCCGTCGCCGGGTTCCTCGTGGGCCCGTGGATCGGCCTCGTGCTCGCGATCCTGCTGGCCGGCGGCGTCTCGTACCTGCTCACCCGCACCATCCGCCGTGACATCGTCGCGGCGACCGCCCAGGAGGTGGCCTCGTGACCGCCGCAGCCGCACCGGCAACCCCGGCCCCGGCCGCCGCACCGCGCCGCCTTGAGCGCGCTTCGGTCTGGTACGTCGTGGCCCTCGTGGTGATCGGCGTGGTGGCCTCGCTTGGCCTCCGGTCCGCGGTCTCCGGTGGCACCACCGCCGTCTCACAGGGCGGCATCACCGCCAGCATCCCGCAGGCGTGGGGTGTTGGCGCGGGCGTTGGCAGCATCGCCTTCATCGCGTCCAACACGGAGAGCCCGTCCGAGCGCTACATCGCGCAGGTTCTCTCCGCGGCCGGCGCCAGCGTGACCACCATCGCCAACCAGCAGGGTGCCGCCAAGGCCGCGCTGTTGGGCGGCTACGTGGAGGTGCAGCGGCGCGAGGTCATCGTCAACGGGGTCACCGGCCTCGCCGTTGACTACGCGTACCTCAAGGAGGGCAAGGGCGGCGCCCGGCCCGTCATGATCCTGGGCGAGGAGCTGATCCTGCCCACCGGCGACAAGGTGCTGGACCTCTCCTACGAGGCTCCGTCGGACACCTGGGACGCCGGCCTGGACCTCTTCCACAGCTTCGCGGGCTCTGCCCGGGTGGGTGCGTGATGCGCAGGCTGCTCCTCATCCTGGCCACGATGGCGCTGCTCGCGGCGTGCTCCGAGACCAAGGTCGTCTACGTCACCCCCGAGCCCACCACCAACGGCGGCGGGATCACCATCCCGGGCGCCTCGTCCGGCCCCAGCGCGGCACCCACCCAGGCGCCCTCCGGCCCGGTGACCCAGGCGGACCTCGTGGCCGCAACGGTCCAGATCTTCGGCTACGAGAACGCGTCCGATCCCACGGACAGCCCCATCTACGCGGGCTCCGGCACGATCCTGACCGCCGACGGCTACATCCTGACGAACTCGCACGTCGCCGCCCCGGACGCCCCGGGCCTCGCCGTCCAGTACCAGTCCCCGGGCGACGGGCCCGTTGGCAAGCTCGTCATCGCCCTCAACGAGGCCGAGGACAAGGCGCCGGTCAAGACGTACATCGCCAAGCTGGTGGCCGTGGACGGCTACCTGGACGTCGCGGTGGTCAAGATCGACACCACCGTGGACGGCGAGCCCGTGGACACCGCGTCCCTGAACCTGCCGCACCTCGCGCTGGGTGACTCGGATGCCGCCCACATCGGCGACCCGGTCAGCGTCATCGGCTTCCCGAACATCGGTGGCGACACCATCACGGTGGCAAAGGGCGACGTCTCCGGCTTCATCAGCGACGACCGCCTGGGCGATCGCGCCTGGATCAAGACCAGCGCCATCGTCTACCACGGCAACTCCGGAGGCCTGGCCTCCAATGCCGCGGGTGAGATCCTCGCCATCCCCACGCGCCTCCCGGACTTCGGTCACGGGCAGGACGTGGGCGGCTTCTCGCTCCTGCGGCCCATCAACCTGGCGAAGCCGGTCATCGAGGCCGCGCTCAACGGCCAGGAGTACCTGGCGTCGAAGTACGTGGAGATGGGCACCGGCCAGGAGCGGATGAACCTGGTTGGCTGGCTTGACCCGGCCGACGACTCCTGCAACTCCGCCGATCCCACGCGTGGCCTCCCGGTGGGCGTCACGCGCATGGCCGTGGCGTTCGCCTACGACGGCTTCACGAACAACGAGGACTACCTCACGGCCTGGACCTACCAGAGCCAGGGGCAGACCACGGTGCTCACGAAGACCGCCCGACTGTGGGATGCCGGCCCGTCCGGTGACTGCTTCGTCCTGGACCTGTCCTACGCGGACGGGTTCCCGGAGAACACCTACGGCCTGGTCGTCTTCGCCGGCCCAACCCTCCGCGCCGTCGCCGAGGCGGAGACCACCACGGGCGCGGCCCCCCAGCCCACCCAGCCTCCGGCCAACAACGGTGGTGACATGGTCACCATCAGCGGCCGCATGGTGAACGCGAACAACGGCAAGCCCATCAACGGGGCCATCATCTGGGCGCTGCTGCCCGGCACGGATGTCCAGGCTTGGGCGAAGGCCGGCGGCTCGTCCGACAAGGTCGCCTCGACCGGCATCACCGGCACGGACGGCACGTTCGTGATGGTGCCGGACCTCGAGGTTGGCGTTGAGTACCCGTTCGTCGTGGTGGCGGACGGCTACAAGCCGATCGTGGCCGACGTCACCCCTGACGCCAACGGCGCCTGGGGCGACATTGGGATGGCGCCGAAGTGAGACCCGGCGCCTCCGTCCCGGGGGCGCCACCCAGCAGGTGAATCGAGAACGCCCCGCCGGTCAGCCCGGCGGGGCGTTCTGCTGTGCTGGACCCGTGGCCCCCGAAGGCTCAGGGGAGCTGGCGGACGATGTCGGTGGCGGTCTTCTCGTCTGTCAGCAGGATCATGAACATCATGTCGTCCTTCAGGTAGTAGAAGGCCCCGAAGCCCATCGCAGCCTGGCCGTAGACGTCCTTGCCGGCGACGCTGGTCTTGGGCATGTCCGTGACGCCGTCGGCAGCGTCACCCGCCCATTTCGTGGCCGCCACGCCCTCCACCTGGATGACGTAGACGAAGCCGCCGGCCGTGTTGGAGGAGTCGGCCGGCGATGCGATGGCGAAGTTGAGGTCGTTCAGGGTCTTGCCGTTGTCCTTGAGCAGCTTGTTGAGCGTGGTCTCGTCCAGGCCGCTCATCATCCCGTAGACGCCGAACTGGTCGCCGTTGAAGCCCGCCCGGTTGTAGGTGATCCCGTTCGCCTCGCGGGGAAGGAGCTTGGCAAGGTCCGTGAGGGTCTCGGGATCCTCGCCGGTGGTGCCGCTCCCGGACCCGTCGTCCGTGGCGTCGGGTGCCTCCGTGACCTCCGCCGGCTGCTCCGTGACCTCGGGTGCCTCCGTGACCTCGGCGGGCTGGTGCGTGGCCGGCTGCTCGGTGGCGCCGTCGTTGCCGGTGCCGCCGGCGCCGCCGCAGGCGGCGAGCAGGACGGAGAGCCCGAGGACTCCCGCGATGAGGAGGCGCTTCGTCGTCATGTGCTGTGGCCCCTTTCATGGTCGTGCTGTCCGCGCCGGCCGCGCACGCGCGCAGGTCCCCCGGGATGGAACGAACGGACTGTACGGCGTTTCGCTCGCACGCGCCCCGCGATTCGTCCCACAGCGCGCACTCGTGGACGCTGCCCTGCGCCACCCGCTATGATCGCGCTCCATTCAGGGTGCATAGGATTTATGCGTCCCGGCCGTCTCGGGGGCGTGACCCGGACAGCGCAGCATCGGGAGGTCCAAGTGGTGGAGGAGAAGCCCGCGAGCGGGCTCGTGGCGGCTGAGACGCCGTGGGTGAACCCGCGTGATCCCGCCCGCCGCCTGGGACCGGACGGTCGTCCGGCCGTGAGCCGGCGCGCCCCGCTCTGGGAGGACGTCCCGGACGAGAAGTGGAACGACTGGCGCTGGCAGCTCTCCAACCGCGTCAACGACCTCGAGGACTTCGAGAAGATCCTGACGCTGACGGACGAGGAGCGCGAGGGGCTCTCCGCGCCGGACAAGTTCCGCGTGGACATCACGCCGTACTTCGTCTCGCTCATCGACCCCGAGGATCCCAACGATCCCATCCGCCGCCAGACGATCCCGCTGGGCCGCGAGCTCCGCGCCTTCACCGGGATGATGGAGGACTCCCTCGCGGAGGACCGGCACTCCCCGGTCCCGGGTCTCGTGCACCGCTACCCGGACCGCGTCCTGATGCTGATCACCACGCAGTGCGCGGTCTACTGCCGGTACTGCACGCGAGCGCGGATCGTGGGCGACCCGTCGCAGAACTTCAACCGAAAGGAGCACGAGGCGCAGCTGGAGTACATCCGCAACAACCCGCAGATCCGCGACGTGCTGATCAGCGGTGGCGATGCGCTCACGCTGGCCCCGAAGCTGCTGGAGGGCGCGCTCCGGGCCCTGCGCGAGATCCCGCACGTGGAGATCGTCCGCATCGGCTCCCGCGTGCCGGTGTTCATGCCGCAGCGCATCGATGACGAGCTCTGCGAGATGCTCGCCAAGTACCACCCGCTCTGGCTGAACATCCACGTCAACCACCCGAACGAGATCACGCCGGAGCTCTCCCGGGCGTGCGACCGCCTCACGCGCGCGGGCATCCCGCTGGGCAACCAGTCCGTCCTGCTGGCCGGGGTCAACGACTGCGTCCACACGCAGCGCGAGCTGGTCCACCGCCTGGTGGAGAACCGGGTCCGGCCGTACTACCTGTACCAGTGCGACCTGGTGGAGGGCGCCGGCCACTTCCGCACGCCGGTGGGCAAGGGCCTGGAGATCCTGGAGGGCCTGCGCGGCCACACGTCCGGGTACGCCGTGCCGCAGTACATCGTGGATGCCCCCGGCGGCGGCGGGAAGATCCCGGTGATGCCGAACTACGTGGTGAGCTACTCAGACCACAAGGTGATCCTCCGCAACTACGAGGGCTACATCACCACGTACGAGGAGCCCACGGACTACCACGCGCACGACTCGTCGTCCTGCAAGTACTGCCAGCACCCTCGCCCGGAGCCGGGCCAGGAGGGCATCTCCGGGCTGCTGGACGGGAAGAGGATGTGGATCGAGCCCGCGGGGTTCGAGCAGACGCACCTCCGCGGCGCCACCGAGGCGCACCGCCTGAAGGACCCGGCCAAGTGGCAGCCGCTGGGCGTGGGGGTCATCGAGGGGCAGGCCACGGAGCCGGTCCCCGCTCCCCGGCGCCTGCCGGTGGTGGAGGAGCCGTAGC
>CAIYZX010000119.1 GCA_903930745.1 uncultured Chloroflexota bacterium
CCAGCCGCTCCTCGCGAGGATCGACTACCCGGTTCCGGACCGCTGGCGGACGTGATCGGAGGCCCTCGGGTGACCGGGACGTACTGACACCTGTCCCCCCCGATGCTGAACGTGACGTTAGGGCGCGGGTGGCCTAGCACCCGGGGTGCTGGATGACGTCAAGGGTCCCCGCGAACCCATCCTTGACGTCACGTTGAGCCTCCCCGGTGCTGGACCTGACGTTACGGTCCGGGTTCGGGGCGTCCTTACCGTCATTCAGCATCCGGGCGTCTAACGTCAAGGCTGGCGTATGCGCCACAGTGCTGGGAATCCACAAGGCCCGCGCCAACCCCGCCGAAGCGGGTCCTTGTGTGCAGGTGTATGCGCGTGCCTGCTGGGAGCTGCCACAAGGGCTCCCCGGCGGGTGTCGGTGAGAGGGGCGACCTACGGCCGCCCTCGGACGCGGAGCTACAGCGCGACCGTGACGGCCTTCGTCTGCGAGTAGTGGGCCAGGGCCTCCTTGCCCTTCTCGCGGCCGTAGCCGGAGAGCTTGAAGCCGCCGAACGGCGTCTGCACCCCGCCCGACCACCATGAGTTCACGAAGACCTGGCCGGCCTCGATCTCCGCGGCCACCCGCAGCGCCCGCGAGATGTCGCGCGTCCAGACGCCGGCCACCAGGCCGTACGGCGAGTCGTTGGCGATCTCCACGGCCTCCGCCTCCGTGTCGAACGGGATCACCGCGAGGACCGGCCCGAAGACCTCCTCCTGCGCGATCCGCATCGAGTTGGACACGCCCGTGTAGACGGTGGGCGGCACGAAGAACCCGGGCTGCTCTGCGACCGCGGTGGCCGCGGACGATCCGCCAACCGCGACGACCGCGCCCTCCTCCTCGGCGATCTCCAGGTACTGGCGCACCGTGCCGTACTGGCCCTCGGAGATGACCGGGCCAACGTTCTCGCCCAGCCGCAGGTCTGCGACGCGCGCGGTGATCCGGGCCACGAGCTCGTCATGGATGGACCGGTGGACCAGCAGGCGGGTGCCGGCGGAGCAGACCTGGCCCGCGTTGGACGTGAACCCGTTCACCGTGGCCGCGGCGGCCTTGTCCAGGTCCGCGTCCGCGAACACCACGTTCGCGCTCTTGCCGCCCAGCTCCAGCGTGAGCGGGATGAGGCGGTCCGCGGCGAGGTGCGCCAGCTCCCGACCCACGTCCACGGAGCCCGTGAAGGCCACCTTGCGGACGTCCGGGTGGTTGACGAGCGCCGGGCCCGTGGTGGACCCGCCGCCCAGGATCACGTTCCAGACGCCGGCCGGGAGCCCCGCCTCGCGCGCGATCTCCGCGATCCGGATGGACGTGGTGGAGGTCAGCGACGAGGGCTTGAGCACCACGGTGTTGCCGGCGGCGATGGCCGGGGCGCCGGCGCGGGCCGCCTGGTTCATCGGCAGGTTCCAGGGCGTGATCACGCCCACCACGCCGAACGGCTCGTTCCGGATGAACGAGTGAAAGTCACCGCCAAGGTCGAAGGTCTCGCCGCCCCAGCCGTTGATGACCTCACCGTAGAACTCGAAGTACTGGGCGGAGCCCTCCACCTCGTTCGCAGCGGTCTGGCGGGGCTTGCCGGTCTCGGCGATCTCGTCGTCGATCAGGCGCGGCGCGGCCTCGCGGAGGCGGCGGGCGATCTCCAGCATGATCCTGCCCCGGACCGCGGCGGAGGTGCGGCGCCAGCCGGGCAGCGCACGCCTCGCGGCCGCAACGGCGGCATCCACGTCCGAGGGGCTGCCCTCCGCGACGCGGCAGACGGCCGAGCCGTCCACCGGGCTGCGGCGCTCGATGTGGCGGCCCGAGGAGGGCGCCACGGGCGCTCCGTCAATCCAGTGGTCAAGCGTCCAGGTC
>CAIYZX010000120.1 GCA_903930745.1 uncultured Chloroflexota bacterium
ACCTCCGTGAGCTACGACCCGAACGGCTACTGCTCTGCGGCGATCAAGTCGTCCACGGTGACCATCAGCACGCGTCCCGCGTCCGCCACCGTGGGCGCCGCCAGCGCCGTTGACCTGCTGTACACGCGGCCCGGCGGCACCGTGGGGCGCGTGGCCATGACGAAGATCTCCGAGTCCACAGCGGGCGCCACCTGGTCCGGTGCCATCTCCACGGCCACGGACCGGCTCATCAGCACGGCGGGCACCCTCACGCTGCAGGCGCGTGCCACCACCGCGGGTGGCCAGGTGGCATCAAGCGCCGGCGGCTGGTTCTCCGTCGTGGTCTGCCCCAACGTGGCTCCGTCGTTTGGCACGGTCTCCGTTCCGGGCACCGGGCTCTACACGAACCCGCTGGGCTCCGGCACCGTCCCGGCCGGCGCCACCACCGTCCTCACGGCCATTGCGGGTGTGAGCGACACCGACGGCGTGTCCGGCGTGACCCTGACGCTGTCCGGTGCGGGCCTCGCCGCGCCGGTCACCGTCCCCATGACCAACGGGACGGGCTGGGGCGCCACCGTGGACCTGTCGGCGGCCCGGGTGACAGGCGGGACGCTCGCCTGGGTCATGACGGCCACCGATGGCAAGGGCCTCGCCGCCACCCGCTCCGGCACCGTGACCGTGAGCCGAGCGAACACTCCCGGCACGGCATCCGTGACCGGCGTCGCCACCAGCCCGGGGTCCATGACCCTCACGGCGGTCGCCGATGACGCGGACGTGACCTGGGGCGTCACGCGGCCCAGCCTCACGATGAACCTCACCTGGTCCGCGGCCTACACGGATGCCGGCGGAGCGAGGACCGCGAGCGGCACCGTCGCCGCGGCCTGGGCGACGGGCCACACCTTCGCCGCCACCGTGCCGGTCGCGTGGCTGACCACGGCGGTGCGCAACCTGACCGTGACCGTGACGCCCGTGGCCACGGACGGCTACGGGTCCACCACGACCGGCACACCCGGGTCGTTCGTCCGGTCCGTCAGCGGCGCCCCCACGGTGGTCGCGGCCGCCGCGGGCGTGGCCAGCGTCTACGTCAACCCCCTGGGAACCGGGGTGGTTCCCGCCGGTGGTGCCACGGCGATCCCCTTCAGCGCCGACGTCCGGGACACGGACGCGGTCGCCGGCGTCGTCGTCAGCTACACGGGGCCGGGCGTGACCACGGCCCGCACCGTCGCTCTCACCTACGACACGGCAGGCGGTCGCTGGACCGGCTCGCTCGCCATGGCCGCGTCCGGCATCACCGGCCCCGGCACGCTCTCGTGGCGGATCGTCGCAACGGACGCCGCCGGCAACACCACCGCCGGCGCGGCAGCCACGGTGACCGTGGTGAAGGCGGACACGCGGGGCACGATCGCCGTCACCGGCTACCGCCTGGACACCTCCGGCAACGTGGTCGTGACGATCGCCGCCAGCGACCCGGACGGCATCTCCGTGGTGCAGCTCAAGTGGTACGGCACCGCGGGCACCGTCTCCTGGCCCGTCACGTACGCGAACACCACGAGCGCCAACGGCGTCTACACCGCCGTGATCCCCATCGGCACCTACCTGCGTGCCGCGGGCTCGGCGACGCTGACGTGGCAGCCCATCGTCCGTGACGCCATCGGCTGCTACTCGCCCAGCGCCATCACCACGGTCACTGTCCGGCCCGGAGGCTGAGGCGGGGCCTCGCCCGGCGCGCCCTATCCTGTTCGCCATGGGGCGGGACCAGGGCATGGGGAACGAGCAGGAGCAGTCGACCGGGGCGCAGGAGCGCGCCCTGGCGGTTGCACCGGTGCGCCTCCGCGATCCCGGAGGCGGGCGGCGGTCCGCGATGACGGCGGCCGTGGTGGTGGCTGCCGCACTGGCGGTGGCCATCGTGCTCGCGAGCCTCCCCGGCCAGGCGCCGCCGCCCTCCGTCGGTCCGTCTGCCGCCTCGCCGGCCACCCCCTCGTCCTTCGGGACCTCGGCGCCGGCGTCCACGACGGGCGCGTCCGCCGCCCCAACGCCCCTGATGGGCTTCGATCCCATCGGCATCCCGCAGCTGCTGGCGATGACGCCCGCGACGGACCACTTCCGCCTGGCGAAGCAGATCCGGGACGGCGAGCTGGACGGGCACGTGGTCATCGTCCGCGGCAAGCTGGAGACGATCCGCGTCCGGTGTCCTGCGCACGGGACCTGCATCATGGCAGCGATCCAGGGCCTGGACCTGCGGGTGACCGTGGACGAGCGGTCACTGCCCTGGCGCGAGATCCCCGGGGGTCCGGCGTGGCTTGCGCTCTCCGTGCGCCGCGACCAGCTGGTCTTCATGGGCACGGCGGGGGACCAGCTCTCCACGCTCAAGATCGCGGACGGCTGGCTCGCCCTGGCCACCTGGTGCGAGGACGCGTACGGCGCAGACCCCGCCTGCCCGCTCACCGGGCCGATGCTCCACCCCGTCCCCGAGGGCCCCTCGTGGCGCGGCGGGGAGGACGGCGGCGAGCAGGTCCGGGTCCAGCCGGACGAGCTGGTTGGCGCGCCGCGCAACCAGGCCTGGTTCACCGGGCCCTTCCTGCTGCTGGACCCGCTGCCGCCCTGCGAGCGGATGCCGGCGATTGGCCCGGAGGAGGCGCCCGGAGGCGGGATGACCCTGGCGATGGCGCTCGCCGCCTCGGCGACACCGGCGTCCACGGACCCCCCGTGCGACACGGACCAGCGCCGTACCGTGATGGCCCGCATCGTGCCGGGCGCCATCCCCTGGACGGTGATCCCGGACCCGGACACCTCGTCGCAACCCTGACGCCGTCCTGACGCGGCCGTGCCCCTACAATCCGGCCCACCATGACG
Organism: uncultured Chloroflexota bacterium; assembly: GCA_903930745.1. Lineage (GTDB taxonomy): Bacteria > Chloroflexota > Limnocylindria > Limnocylindrales > CSP1-4 > CAIXZV01. The sequence continues at coordinate 2,833 of CAIYZX010000120.1, forward strand.
ACCCTCAAGCCCACCGTTGACGCCGCCGCCCGGCGTGCCATCGCCGCCCGCACCGAGGCGCTCTTCCGCTCCAGCGGCGCGCTGCGCGAGGGCCACTTCTCGCTCAAGAGCGGGCGTCACAGCGACGCCTACCTGGAGAAGTTCCAGGTCCTCCAGGACCCGGCGGCCACGAGCGAGCTGTGCGGCTTCTGGGCCGCCGCCCACCGGGACGCGGACGGCGCCGCGGACGTGGACCTGGTCGCCGGTCCCACCACGGGCGGCGTGATGCTGGCCTTCGAGACCGGCCGCCAGCTGGGCACCCGGGCCATCTTCGCCGAGGAGGTCGCCGCGGACGGCGGTCCCGCGCGACGCGAGTTCCGCCGTGGCTTCGAGATCGCGAAGGGCGAGCGGGTCCTGCTCGTTGACGACATCCTTACCACCGGCGGCTCGCTGCTCGCGATGATCCCCGCGGTGGAGGCGATGGGCGGCGAGATCGTGGAGTGCGCCGTCATCGTGGACCGCTCCGGGGGCATGACCACGCTGACCTCGCCCGCCACGGGCCGGGTCTACCCGCTGCGCGCCCTCTGGAGCCTGGAGCTGCCCACGTACGAGCCCGGTGCAGCGACCTGTCCGCGCTGCGCGGAGGGGACCACGGCCATCAAGCCGGGCAGCAGCGGCACGGGCGTCGCGCCGAAGTGATGCAGGCCCCGCGTCCCCGGGGCCACCGCGCGCTCCCGGCCACCGCCCTCGCGTTCTGGCTCGGCCTTGCCCTGGCAGCGCTGTCCGCCGGCTGCGGCGGGACCACGCCCAC
>CAIYZX010000121.1 GCA_903930745.1 uncultured Chloroflexota bacterium
AAGGATGACCGGTGAGGGAGGCGTCTCCACGAGCGCCGCGAAGCCGGGGGGCGGCGTGTACGAGAAGGCAACCACGCTCCCGTCCGCGGCGATGGCCGGGTCCTGGGCGATGCCACCGGTGGGCACCATGCCGCCCAGCACGGGGAGGCGGATGGTGGTCCCGTTGCGCCGGTCGCGGAGGAAGACCTCCGTGGCGGCGTTCGTGTCGCCGCCCACGAGATCCGCGGCGAGCGAGGTGAACGCGACGAAACGTCCGTTCTCGCTGATGGCGGGCTGGATGGAGCCCTGGTTGGCGAAGTCGCCGAAGCGGTTGAGCGAGACCAGGCTGGTGGTCCCTGGCGGGGCCGGCAGCGGGGTGGTGGGCGGCTCGTAGCGGCGGTCGTGGACACCGGGCGCGCCGAGCCGCGCCCCCGCCACCTGGGCAGGGGCGAGCAGCGTGACGAGGAGCCCGGCGAGGAGGACCCGCCCTGCGGCGGGCCTCAGGGCCGCAGGTACCCGGAGTAGAAGACGGCCGGGTCGCATGGCTGGCCCGCGATCGTGCAGGCGAGCGACAGGTTGAGGCTCGACCCTGCGGGGATCACGATGGGCGTCACGAAGTGCAGGTCGTAGTCCCGGAAGTTGTCCAGCCGGAGCTGGAGCAGCTGGGTCCCGTCGCGCAGCACCACCACCGCACCCTCCTGCCCGTTGGGGTTGGAGAAGACGAGGTCCGTGACGAAGAGCGTGCCCTTCGTGGTGAACGTGGGGTTCTTCTGGTCAAGACGGCCGTCCACCGGCTGGCCCAGGCCGGCAATCGTCACGCCGCCGGGATCCGGCGACGGGGTGACGGCGGGCGGAGGCGTGGCCGACTCGCCCGGCGCGGGCGTGGCGGGAGCCGCCGTGGGTCCGCTGCCGGGGGTCGCCGGGGCCATCGTGGGCAGGCCGGCGTCGCCGAGCGCCTTGTTGACGTCCTCCTTGAGGCTGGCCAGCGGCGAGGCCACCGCCTCCGACGCCGCGGATTCGATGGACGGCTTGAGCAGGAACAGCCAGAAGATGGCCAGCGCGATGAGCGCGGCGAGAGCCAGCAGGAGCGCCTTGACGAACCAGGGCGGCAGGATGGACTCCTGCAGGAGCGTGCCGTCCAGGGCGATGGGCTGGCCGCCCTCCGGGCGCACGTAGAGCTGGAACGGCACCGTCTTCGGCTGGCCGCGCCAGAAGCGCTTGACCGGGCTGACCTTGATCCTGGCAAAGGCGGCCATGCCCGGGTCGATGACGAGGGCCGGCGGCTTGACGTCGAAGCGGAGGGCGCGGTCCGCGTCCGTGGCCTCGATCTCCGCCGAGAGGCGCGCGTTGCCGCGGTTGTCCACCGCCAGGTCGTGGCTGCCGGAGGACGAGCCACGCGAGGTGCGCGGCGCCAGCTCGGCATGCGGCTCCTGGAACGAGCCAACCGTGACGCTCCCCTCCTCCACCGCGGACCCGGCGGGGTCCTCGCGCGAGCGCGCACGCAGGCCGAACGGGACAAGCCCGGACGGCGTGGTGGCCGCGCGCGGCGGCGAGAAGACGGCCTTCGCCACCCCCTCGGCGCCCGGGAAGAGGGAGATCGCGGGCGGCTCCACCACCGCCCAGCCCGCGGCATCACCCAGGACGTCGAGCGCGAACTCGTCGACGACGCTCCCGGTGTTCCGGACCTTGATCTCGATGGACGTGACCTGGCCCGGCTCAACCGCGACGGCGGGCGTGACCAGCGTGACTGAAGCTCCCACGGGCGGAAGTGTAGCCGCGCGCTCCGGGAACGGATAGGGGGTGCCATTCGGGCCTGTTGGGCACCCGGCCCGCCCCTTCGGGCAACCGGAGGCTGCCCGTTAAGTCCACGTTGACTGGCCGTTGCGGGCGGGCACGTAGGGTGCGCTCCGGCGCATCGCACGGCGGCATCGAGTCGGACGTGCGACACCGCAGCCACGCAAGGGAGTACCCATGGTCGCAGAGCCCATTCCCTTCCAGGCACGCATCCCCGTCCTCGTCTGCTCGTCTGACCCGCTGTCTCGAGCGGGCGTGGTGAGCCAGCTGCGGCGGGCCCAGGGATTCGCCGTCGTGGAGGGCGATCTGCCAGAGGAGGGCGTGGCCCTCGTCCTCGCAGACGAGATCGATTCAACGGCACTTGCCGAGATGCGCGCCCTGCGCGGGCGTGGCGCCCGCCGGATCCTGCTCCTGGCATCCCGCGTTGACGATCGCGGGCTCCTCGCCGCCGCGGAGGCAGGCGTGACGGGCGTGCTCCGGCGCACCGAGGCAACACCCGGGAACCTGGCCGCAGCCATCCGGTCCGCGGCCGCGGGCGAGGGCACGCTGCCGCCGGACCTGCTGGGCCGCCTGCTGCGCCAGGTTGGCCAGCTGCAGCGCCAGGTCCTCTCCCCGCGCGGGCTCACCTTCTCCGGGCTCACGGAGCGAGAGGCGGCCGTGGTGCGCCTGCTGGCAGACGGGCTGGACACGGCGGAGATCGGCGCAACGCTGTTCTACTCGGAGCGCACCGTGAAGAACATCATCCACGACATCACCTCGCGCCTGGAGCTCCGGAACCGGACCCACGTGGTCGCGTACGCCATCCGCGAGGGGCTGATCTAGCCGTGCCGGCCCCGCGGGCGCTCCGCGGCGCCCCGTTCACCGCGGAGGAGCGTGCCGCGCTCCTGGAGCGCTACTTCGCCGCCTATAGAGCCGCGGACGCCGCCGAGCTGGCGCGCCCGGAGCGCGACGCCTCCTCCTTCCACGCGGAGATGGAGGCAGTCGGGCGCGACTATGTTGACGCCGTGCCCATCGTCGCCATCTCGCGATCGCCGTACACCGGCGAGGTCTTCGAGACCTCCCTGGACACGTTCGGCATCGACGGGCTGTGGTGGGCGTACGACCACCTCTTCCGCCCGTACGTCCCGGCGCCGGCGGACCTGTACGGCTGGACCGGCGCGCTCAAGGTGGACGGCCCGCTGCCGGCGTTCTCGCTCAAGACCATGCCCGGCCCGGACGTCCCGTTCGTCCTGCCGGCGATCCTGCGCCATCCGTCCATCACGGGCGTCATCTCCGCGCTGCCCATCGGTCCGCACGTGGGCTTCCCAGTCTGCTACTTCGCGGATCCCGCGGCGCCGCCCCCGGACGCCCTGGAGCGCGTGGATGACTGGGGCGTACGGACGTTCACGTTCCGGCGCCCGGACGGCTCGCTGGGCTCCGGCCACGCCACCCAGGCGGACGAGGACAAGGACTTCGATCTGGGGCCGTGGCTGGCATCCGGGAAGCTCCGCTGGATCGGCCCCGGCGACGAGACGCTGACGCTGCGGACCGGCGAGGACGGCTGCCCGTACGTGGGACTGCCCGGGGAACGCCGCCGGCGCTACCTCCAGGAGGGGCGGAGCCGCTTCGCTTGAACTGCCGCCGGTGGCCCCCGCTCAGCTGCCTGGTGCGTTGAGCGCCGCCGCAAGCTCGTCTGCGCCAGGCGCGCCGTTCGGGATGTCCGTGATCACCTTCGCCGGCGGGCCGACCTCGATCTCCACGTGGAACGTGACGTCTCCGGGGCCAAGGATCTCGTAGCTCACCTTGTCCAGGATGTCCACGTGCCGGACGCTCCCATCTGCCATCGGCAGTTCGACGCGGCGGCCCTTCCCCTCGACCTTGATCTCCACGTCCCTCGTCCAGTCCGCAGCAGAGCGGATGAACTTCTCCACGCCCCGGTTCTGCAGGTCCTGGTTCACGCCTCGTGGTGCATGCATGAGTCCCTCACGGAGCTCCCCGCCGAAGCCGGGCCCAACGAGGTGCGCACGCTCGGTGCCCGCAACGGCGAGCGCCACCTGCTGGGCGAGCTCCGGGGGCTTCGTCTTCAGCTTCGCGATCTGGGCGGGGCGAAGCAGCTCGTTCTCGAGATCGCCACCGGGCAGGCCACGCGGCAACGGCTCCGTGACGGTGCCGATCGCGGTGACGCTCAGGCTCGCTTCACGCGCACCCGTGAAGCGGTCACTGGCCTTGAAGTCACCGGCGACGTCGGACAGCGACTCGAAGTCAGAGGCGGATGCCCGAAGGGTCTCGCGAGCGCGCGCGATCGCATCCTGGATCTCCCGAAGCCTCCTGATCTGCGTCAGGGCGTCATCGCTCGCGTCCGGCGCGAGGCGTGCGATCTCCGACTTCATCTCCGCAACCGCACGCTCGACATGCTCGGCGCCCTTGCGGATCGGGGCGCCATCCACGGTGCGATTCGCGCGCTGGCCCTCGATGACCTTCCTTGCGTCCGACATCAGGTTCTCGGCCCATCTGCGGCGCTCAGGTGCCTCCGCGAGTTTCGAGTTGCTCACGAGCTCCGCGAGATGCCGGAGCTCCGCTGCATCCATCTCGAGAACCGTATCCGACAGGACACCTGCCCTCTTGAGGGCGTCGATGTCCTCGGCGCGACGCCGCTCAACCGCATTGGAGTCCTTCCTGCCGCCCTTCGCCGCTCGCCCCTCGGCATCCGTGGAGCCGCCGGCGCGCGCGTCGCCGCCCACGCCAGGCGCATCGGGATCGAACGTGGTGCCGGAGGGTGCCTCGCCCCGGAAGAAGCTCTCGTACTCCGCGAGATCGCGGAACTCCCGGCGCTCCACGGCACCGTCCAGGCCCGGCCGCTCGATCCAGTACGGCTTCTCCGCCTTCGGGTCCACGCCGTAGCTCATCGTCTGCGGGCCGCGCTCGTCCACGTAGCGCAGCTGCTCCACCACGGGCTTGCCAGTGCGGCCAGCCTCCGCCGCGGCACCGGCGAGGTCGCCACCCTTGCCGCCACCGCTGGGCAGCCGCATCTCCTTGGGCGTGGCGCCGGTGGCGGCGTCCACCGGGTGGGCGTGCGCCTCGTACACCCACCGGCCCTGCGCTCGCTGCGCGGGCGTGAGCATCTCCTCCGCCCAGCGCGGGTTCTCGCGACCCAGCGCCACGCCGCTCGCGCTGCCCTGCACCAGGACGTACTGGCCGGTGACGTCGTTCCGGAGCAGTGCGATCTCGCGGGCCGGGTCTGCGGCGTGCCACGAGTCGAAGAACGCCTGGTTCGCCGCGCGGCTGCCAGCCTCCGCGTCCGGCAGCATCCCCACCGTGCCCTCCGGCATGTCGATGAGCTCCGGCTCGTCCGGGTGCGCACGCGGCTCGGCGGTGGCCGGTGCGTCCGGGTGAGCAGACCCCTCCCCCGCCTTCGCGTCCGGAGCCGCGGTCCCATCAGCGCCCTTGGCCCCGGCGTGGACGTCCGGGGCTCCGCCGGGCGTGTCCACGCGTGGGCGGGCCGGCTCGTACCAGGTGGCGGTGGGATCGCCCTCGCCGAAGCGGATCAGCGGCTCCTTGCCGCCTGGCGAGTGGTCGCCGACCATCTTCCCGTATGACTTCTGTCCGGCGTCCGTGTGGAACGTCTTGGGCGAGTCGATCTCCCAGCCTGTGACCGCGCCGTGCATGACGCCCGCGTTCGCGTCGATCAGCGCCTGCTTGGCCTTCTGGTAGTCCGCGGGCGAGAGCGCGGACCCGTCCTTGGCCCGGATGTCGAAGACGTCGTGGTCGCCGGTGAACGGCAGCTCTCCGCCCTTGATGAGGCCCGTGTTCACCACCGTGCCGTCCGGGTTGATGCGGATCAGGCCCTGGTCGCGCAGCTTGTGCATGTCGTCCGCGTAGTCCGCGAACTCCTCCTTGCGCTGCTTGATGCGCTTGTCGATCTCCTCCTTGAGCTTGGGCTCCAGCTCCTCGAAGTTGGCCGGACGCCTGGGCTCCACCTGCTTCGGATCGAAGAAGCCCACCTTGCCCAGGTCCTTCTCGGAGCCCAGGCCGATCATCACGTCGATCTCGCTGATCGTCTTGGCCTTGAGCTTCTCCGGCTTCGGGAGGGCCGTCCCGTTGCGGAGCATGGGCTCGGCGTACGGGGTGGTGGGCCGGACGTCCACGATGACGCCCAGGTCATTGCAGACCTGCTGGATCCTCTTCACGTTCTCCGTGGGCATGCCGTACCGCTGGGAGAGGTCCTCCGGCGTCAGCGTCCTGCCCACGTCGTCATGTGACGGGCCACCCGGCTTCTTGTTCGTCGGCGGCTCGTCGGCGAGCGTCTTGGCCTGGTCCGTGCCGGTCTTCGCCGCGTCGGCCTC
>CAIYZX010000122.1 GCA_903930745.1 uncultured Chloroflexota bacterium
AGCACCGCGTACGGGCAGGCGGCCTGGTCCAGGAGATAGAGGATGGCGCTCCGGTTGCGCTCCGTCTGCGGGCCGATCCTGGAGTCGTCCGGGTAGTGGTCGCCCCACACGGAGGGCGTCTCGGGCGGGTAGAGCTCGAAGGTGAAGCTGAAGATCCGGTGGACGCCGTACATCCAGTCGATCTGGTCCCCGTCGGTGATGTAGAGGTCCGAGGACTGCATCGGGCGGTAGCCGTTCCGCGCCGCCATCGCGCGGCCGAGCGCCGCGAAGGCGTTGCGGTCCAGGCGCGTCATGTCCGGGGGCACATCGGACTTCGTGTAGCCGTAGGGCCAGAGGATGAGCTCGCCGTTGGTGTGCAGCGTGATGTGGGCGCGGATCTGCTGGACGCCGTTAACCACGCGGCTGTTCACGAAGTCCCGAACCGCCCGAACCTCCGGGGCGGACCAGGCGCGGGGCCCGCGATACGTGATGTCCAGCCGGCGGCTGGAGCTGCCGTTGCAGCAGCCCCACCGGTAGCCGTAGTTGCGGTTGAGATCCGTGAACATCGCCACGCCGGACGCCGTCCTCTGGAGGTTCTTGCGCCAGGCGCGGAACGGGGTGCCGGTGAGGTCATAGCGCATGCCGTCCGGGTTGACGGCAAAGATGATGAAGGTCTCGCGCTCGTCCACGAGGCGCGTGGTCTCCTCGTCCGTGCCGTAGCCGTCCGTCAGCCAGCGCAGGATCGCCAGCGCCTGCTCCGAGGTCAGGTGCTCGCGGGCGTGGTGGAGGGCGTCGATGAGGATCTCCGGCTCGTCCTCGTCCACGGCCACGTTGTCGCTGATCTTGGCCATCAGGATCACGCGGCCCTGGTAGCTCCGGCCGATGGAGAAGACGCTCACGATGTCCGGGTGGTCCACGGCGGCCTGGCGGACCTCGCCAACCAGCTCCGGCCAGTTGTGGTACCCGCTCCGGCTGGCCGGCCAGTCCGGCTCGGCGGCCAGTGCGGGCGCCGGGGCGATGTTCGCCACGAGGGCGAGCGCCAGTGCGGCGAGCGCGGCACGGGCGCGATGTGGGCGCGGGAGGTGGGGGATCGGACGCATCCCTGTCAGGGTGCCAGACCAGTGCCGGTGCGGGCAATGCGGCGTTCGGCGCATACCGGTGCGTTCTACTCGGCCGGATTCGTGCGCAAACTTCGGTCTTGACAGTGTTACGTCACGCTGTCATAATCTCGCCATGCCTGATGACCCGTACTCCCTCGGAGACCTCGCCCGCCTGGCGGACGTGACACCGCGCACGATCCGCTACTACGTGGCGCAGGGGCTGCTGCCGTCTCCGGAGGCCGCCGGGCCAAGCACCCGGTACGGGGAGGGCCACCTCGCCAGGCTCCGCCTGATCAAGCGGCTCCAGCGGGAGCACCTGCCGCTCGCAGAGATCCGGGCGCGGCTGGAACAGATGCCGGACGAGGAGGTCATCGCCACGGTGACGTCCATGGGCGCGGCATCGTCCACGCCGGTCGCGGACCGGTCTGAGGCACTGGACTTCGTCCGCTCGCTCATGCGGGATGCCGGCGTCCAGCCCCGGGTTCGTGAGCCCGTAGCTCCATATGACACGCCGTCGGCCGTTCCTGCACCTGCTGCGGCGGTGATGCCGCCGCTCGCTCGTCAGATGCCGTTGATGCGAAGGGAGTTCCTGGCCCCGGAACCGGAGGCCCTGTCCACGAGCACGGCGGCTGCCGTGTCGCCGTCATCCCTCGCGCGAACATCCCGCTCCCAGTGGGAGCGGATCCCCATCTCGCCGGACGTCGAGATCCACGTCCGCCGGCCCCTGGACCGGATGTCGATCAAGCGCGTGGACCGCCTGGAGCGGTTCGCCCGGGAGCTCTTCGAAGAAGAGCCCTAGCCGCCGGCCGCAGCGCCGGCACCCTGCACGACCACCGCCCATCACGTCTACACCAGAGCCAGCCCTGGTTCGGCCTGCCCGCGACCCACCTCGCCCGGCGCCACCAGCCCACCACCGCCTCAGATCCACAGTCCGCGTGACCCGGTCACCGCGGGCCCAGCCTGCTCATGCCCGGAACGGGCAGAAGGAGACAGCGAATGCACAAGCTCAACCACCTTCACCTCCCCGGCGGCGTCATCACCGCCCGCACGGATCGCCGCCTCGTCCGCGCGGCAGCTCGCAGCGAGCGATTCCTCGTCATCGACGTGACCGCCCCCACCGTTGAGCGGGATCCCAGCCGCTCGCGGCCGCCGGTCAACATCGCGTTCGTCCTGGACCGCTCCGGCTCCATGGGCGGGCGCGGCAAGATCGCACTGGCCAAGCAGGCCGTCCTGGAGGCCATCGCCCGGCTGGAGGACCGGGACCGGTTCTCCGTCGTGGTCTACGACAACGAGGTGGACGTGGTGGTCCCCGCCACGGAGGCCGGCGCCACGGCCCGCCGCGAGGCGGCCCAGCGGCTCGCCCGCATTGACGCCCGCGGCTCCACGGCCCTCCACGGCGGCTGGCTCGCCGGATGCGAGCAGGTTGCCAAGGGGCTCGCGAGCGAGGGGGTGAACCGGGCGCTCCTGCTCACGGACGGCCTCGCGAACGTGGGCCTCCGGGACCCGGACAAGCTCGCCGCTGAGGCTGCCAGGCTTCGCGCCCGGGGCATCGCCACCAGCACGCTCGGCGTGGGCACGGACTTCGACGAGGAGCTGCTCACCGCCATGGCGGACCAGGGCGGCGGCCATTTCTACTTCGCGGGTGATGTGGCGCAGATGCGCGACCACATCTCCAGCGAGGTGGGCGACACGCTGGACGTGGTGGCGCGTGACGTGGTGATCCACGTCCGGGTCCCGGCCGGCGTGGACGTGGAGACCCTGTCGCCGTTCCGCATGGAGCGGGTCTCCGGCGGGGTGGAGATCCACCTGGGTGACCTCGTGTCCGGGCAGCAGGTGAGCATCGCGCTCATGCTGCGGCTGGCCACGGGCGTCATCGGTGCCGTCGTGGACGCCATCGTTGGCGGCCGTGACCGCGAGGGGTGGTTCACGCCCACGGCAGCGGGCGAGGGCGCCGAGGCCCGGGTCTCGTGGACCTACGCGGACCACGACGCCAACGATGTCCAGGAGCGGGACGTGGAGGTCACGCGCCTCGTCCAGCGCCTGGGCATGGAGGACTTCAAGCGCCGGTCCGTGCGGATGAACCGCGAGGGCCGGTACGCGGAGGCCCAGGCCGGCTTCGCCTCGATGAGCCGCGCCATCGCGGCGATGGCGGAGGGTGACGAGGAGCTCGCGGAGATGTCCCGCGAGGCCATGGAGTACTCCGCCCGGATGTCTGCGCCCATGCCGGAGATGGCCCGCAAGCTGGAGTACGCCCGCTCGGCCAACGTGCTCCGGCAGCGGACGGAGGACGGCAAGGCTCGCAAGGGCGACGCGTGACCGTCGGCACGGGCCGCTGCCAAGGGGGGACTTGGGCCGGCTCGTGGTCGCCCTGACGGAGGGGAACGTGCGAAGGCCGGGGTCGCGTCGAGCGGCCCCGGCCTCGTCGTGTCTGCGAGGTTCGCCGCTTCACGGCATCCTGATGGGCGTGCTCCGAGAGGGCGCGTTGGCGGATGACGCCATGGTGGAGCTTGCCGGACCCCTGTAGGGTCGTTCGCAATGAACACCTCGGCCTCCCAGGGCGGGCGCATTCGGGCGCTGGCGCTCGACATCGACGGCACCCTGCTTGACCCCTCGCACCGCATCCGGCCGGCGGTCCGCGATGCCGTTCGGCGGGTGGACGATGCCGGGGTCGCGGTGATCCTCGCGTCTGCGCGGTCCGTCAGCGCCATCCGGCCGCTCCAGGCCGAGCTGGGGATCGGGTGCAGGCTCATGGTGGCGTGCCAGGGAGGGATCTCCGTGCGGATCCTTCCGCCGGACGCCTCCAGGCCCGGCGTGGTTGCCTTCAGCGTCGTGGACTCCCACCCCCTGGCCACAGCGGATGCACTCGCCGTCCTTGACGTTGCGGCCAAGCGCAACCTCCCGGTCTCCTGGTTCGGATGGCTTAGGTGGATCGTGGAGCGGGGTGACGTGATGGCCTGGCGCGAAGCCAGGATTGTGGGCGACTGGCCGTCCGTGGTCCCTGACCTGCGGGAGATCGCGCAGGCGGAGCCCGCGTACAAGCTCACCGTGATGGCGCCCGCCGGGCGCGAGGCGGAGCTGGCCGCCGTGGCCACCGAGCTGCCCGCCGGTCTCCGCGGCGCCATCTCGCGTGCGGACTACCTGGAGATCACGGACCGTTCCGTGTCCAAGGCATCGGCCCTCGCCGCCGTCCTCCGCCACCTGGGGCTGGAGCCCTCGCAGCTCGCGGCCGCCGGCGACGGCGCCAACGACGAGGAGATGCTCCGGCTCGCCGGTCACTCCATGGCCATGGGTCACGCGCCAGCCGCGCTCCGGGCGCTCGCCACGTGGACCCTTCCCTCCAACGCCGAAGACGGTCTCGCTGCCGGCCTGGACCGGCTGTTCGCGGAAGGTCTGATCGATGGCTGATCATGGCGGCATGACGCGAACCACCGGCCCCGCCGGTCCCGCCCCCGCCCGAACCGCCGCGCGTGCGCGCGTGGCCACGTACGTGATGTTCGCGTTCCAGGCGATGCTCTTCGCATCGTGGACCGCGCACATCCCGCTCGTGAAGGTTGCGCTCTCGCTGTCCGACGGGGAGCTGGGCCTCTCGCTCTTCGGCGCACCCATCGGCTCCGTGGTGGCCACGTTCGCCACGTCGTGGCTGCTGCCGCGGGTGGGGAGCCGGCGGATGGTGCAGGCGAGCCTCCTTGGCTACCTCGCCACGGCCTGGCTCGTGGGCGTGGTGGACTCGTCGGCGGGACTCTTCGGCGCGCTGCTGGCGTGGGGCATGTTCCAGGGATCGCTGGACGTGTCGATGAACGCCCAGGCGGTCTTTGTTGAGCGGGCGGTGGGGCGGCCGCTGATGTCCGGGTTCCACGCCACGTGGAGCCTCGGCGGGTTCACCGGGGCGGGCCTGGGCGTGGTGGCGGTGAGCGCCGGAGTGGCGCTGGCGCCGCAGCTGATCGGGCTTGCGGTGGTGGGGCTGGTGATCGCCGGGGGCGCGACGCTGGTGATGCTGCCGGACCCGGCACCGGAGGCTGCGCACGAGTCGGCTCGGCCCGGCCTGGCCGCCGCGTGGCTGCACCCGGCCGTGGTCACGCTGGGGCTGATCGTGCTGGCGAGCATGCTGTGCGAGGGCGCGGCCGCCGATTGGTCCGCGGTCTACCTCCACGAGTCCCTCGGCGCGGCGCCCGGTTTCGCGGCACTCGCGTACACGTTCTACTCGGCGGCGATGGTGACGTGCCGGCTGGCCGGGGACCGGCTCCTGGCACGCTACTCGCCGCGCTCCCTGCTGCCGCTGCTGGCCGCGATCGCGACGATCGGGATGCTGGCCGGGCTCCTCACCGGCGTGCCCGTGGTGGTGATCGCCGGGTTCGTGGTCCTGGGCTTCGGCCTGGGGCTGGTGGTGCCTGCAGCGTTCACCGCCGTGGGGCGCCTCGAAGGCGTGCACACGGGAACCGCGGTGGCCGCGGTCTCGGCCATCGGCTGGCTGGGGTACGTGGCGGGGCCGCCGGTCATCGGGCACATCGCCGACCTGGTCACGCTGCCGGTGGCGCTGGGGATCGTCCCCTTGCTCACCGCGCTGACGGCAATCTCGGTCCGTGTGAGCCGCCGCTTTGACCCGGCCC
>CAIYZX010000123.1 GCA_903930745.1 uncultured Chloroflexota bacterium
ATCGGCCTCGTGGCGGTCGCGGGCTTCTTCGGCTGGCTGGCGGCGCTGGCCCTCGTCTGGCGCGGGCGCGATGCCGCCGTCGCCGATCCCCGGGCTCGCGGGGCCGTCGCCGGCTTCCTGGGCGCGTGGGTGGTCCTGGCCGGGATGCTGATCGACTGGGTCTACGCGCTGCTCATCGGCGGCGTGCTGGGACCGCTGGACTACTGGGCGCAGCGCTACGGCCTGACTGCGATCCTGGCGCTCCTCGCGGGCGCGCTGATCGCCGCCTACCGCGCCCGCTAGCTTCGCGCCCCGGCCCTGGACCTGGGCAGCCTTGGCCCGCCGGCCCGCGGCCCGGCTTCGGTCTGCCGGCCCCCTTCCGCCGCCCCGCCCGGGCAGCTTCCGCCGAATATCAGGAGGACGGATATTCGCCGCGGAGCCCTGCGGTCGCAGTCCACACGGAGAGCGGCCCTGGCGCCGCCGCACGCAGATCTATGCACGCGGAGCCGGATATGCAGCCCGTCCCTGCATACACCGTGAGCGAATCCGCCGCCTTTGCCTCCCTCCCTGGCCTCCGCCGGCTCCCAGCAGCCGATCGCGCCACCATCTCCCCGGCGAATATCCGTCCCCTGGATATCTGGCGCTCCAGGCGCCTGCGCTGAGCCGGCTGCCCCGCTGCCCGCCCGGCGGGCAACCTGCACGGCGGAGGTGCATTCCTGCCCGCTTGCGGATGCAGATCCGACCAATGCGGGCGCTGCGTGCAGATTCTGCCCGCATGGAGATGCAGGATCGCCGGGGCGTCGGCTGGGTTGCCCGCCGGGCGGGCAGCTGAACGGCGCTGGGTCAGGCGAACGGCGGCTCTGCGGCCAGGATCTCCCCTCCGTGCCCCTCGAAGACCTCTGGCTGTGCTGCATCGCGGATGGCGGCCGGCGGGATCACCAGCTCGCCACCCTTGAAGGCGATGACCGCTCCGTCGTCAAGGAAGATCCCGGCCGCCGTCACCCGGTCACCGATGAGCCCGCAGAGCCCGTCGCGGTATCCCGTGTCCCCAACGACGAGGACCCCGCCCGTCCGATGGACCTCCGGCCAGACGTACAGCGTGGCCACGCCACCCTGGAACTGGAGCTGGAGGTAGTCCATGACGAAGGTGACGCCGGCCAGCTCGTCGCCAACCAGTGCTTCGCCCCAGTCAGGACATCTGAGGCGCTGCCCGGGGACGATCCCCGTCTCGACGCGGTCGACGATGCTGCGCGAGAGGAAGGCATCACGCTCGTTCGGGGAATCGAACTCGCGCACGTCCGACGCATGTCCGTCCAGCTGGAACGCCAGGCGTGCCCGCTCCACTGTACGGACCTCGTTCCCACGCCTCGCGCCCCACGTGCGCCGGACAGTGGAGGATGTGAACCTGACGGGATGGTCTCCCCATCGGCCCGCGCCGCTCGCCTCCACCGTCTCCTCGCAGCCGGCCTCGGGACTCGCCATCTCCCCTCTGTGCGCTGCGGCAGAGCTAGCGCATGCGCTCCGGGTTGGGCGGGCGCGGGCCGCCATGGGACGCGTGCTCCGAGGCGGCGCGGCGGGCCTCCTGGAGGCGCTCCTCGAGGGCCGGGTCCATCGGGACGGCGCGGCGGGTGGCGCGGGCGAAGGCCTGGGCGCCGGTTGGGGCAGAGGGCTCGCCAACCTGGGCGCCCGAGCTGACCTTCGTGGGATCGATGGCGCCGGGATCATCGGCAGCCGCATCGGGGGAAGCAGCCGGAGCCGGAGAGCCGGCGCCGGGAGCCTCGCCGGGAACCTCGCCCGGGACCTCGCCCATGCCCTGGCCCGCGCCGATGCCACCGGTCTCCCCGCGGAACGGCATCCGCTGCCGCTCAACGGCGTCCAGGCTCATGCGGAGCGCGGCGGTCTTCTGCGAGGCGACCTCGCGGACGTAGGCGGCCTCCTCGTCGGCGGTCATCGGGCGCCCGCGGACGATCCCCTTGGACTTCCCCACCATCAGCCACGCCAGGTGGTACCGGTCCATGGTTCCCCAGGCGGTGGCGAGGAGGTCATCCGAGAGCTGCAGCCAGGTCTGGAGCGCGCCCTGGCTGGGGGCGGCGTCAAGGCGCTCGCCCTCGGCGATCAGCTGGCGGGTGCGAAGGATCAGCTCGTCACGGTGCACGAGCGGAGGATACCGCCCGGTACACTCCGGGCCGTGACACGCGTCGCCCTCTTCAGCTTCTCCGCCGGGGCCGGCCACATCCGGGCCGCCGCCGCGATCGAGGCCGCCTCGCGCATCTGGTTCGATGACGTGCAGGCCACCCACATCGACATGGCCACCGTGGTGGACCCGGTCACGCGGACCATCTACGTGGACGGCTACATCCGCGTGGTGAAGCAGGCGCCCTGGCTGTGGGGCCGCATGTACAAGGCCACGGACGCGCCCCCGTCACGGAACCTGCTGAACCGGGGCCGCCTCGCCATCGAGAAGGTGAGCGCGCGCAACTTCAAGAACGTCCTCCGGGAGCTGAACCCGGACCACGTGATCAGCACGCACTTCATGGCTCCCCAGCTGATGGCCCAACTCCTGGACCAGGGCCGGATCCAGATCCCCAGCTGGGTGACCATCACGGACATCGCCTGTCACGCGGCCTGGATGGCGCCGCGCGCCACCGGGTACCTCGTGGCCGATGACGGGATCGCGGACCTCGTCGCCGCCCGCGGCGTCCCGAGGGAGACCGCCCACGCCACCGGCATCCCCATCGACCCGGTCTTCGCCCGCCGCTGGTCCCGCGAGACGTGCGCGGAGGTCTTCGGGCTGGACCCGTCCAAGCCCACCGTGGCGGTGATCGCGGGGAACGCCGGCGTCACGCCCGTGGACCGGCTCGTTGGCCCCATCCTGGCGCTGCGCCCGGACCTCCAGGTCATCACCGTTGCCGGCAGGAACGCGGCGCTCAAGGCGCGGATCGATGCGCTGGCCGCCCAGCCGGAGCACCGGGGCCGCCTGCACTCCATCGGGCACACCACGCAGATCGAGCTCGTGATGGCCGCCGCGGACCTCGCCGTGACGAAGCCCGGGCCGCAGACGATGTCCGAGTGCATGGCCCTGGGCCTGCCGATGGTGCTGGTCTCCCCCATCCCCGGCCAGGAGGAGTACGCCGCGCACCACGTGGCCGCCCGCGGCGCCGCCCTGGAGGTGGCCGATGGCACGGAGCTGATCGCCGCCGTCCGCCGGCTGGTGCTCGACGACCGGAGCGCACTGGATCGAATGCGCGAGGCCGCGCTGGCGATGGGCCGCCCGTTCGCCGCCCGGTCTGCGCTGGAGGTGGTCCTTGGCCGCCCCGCGGACCGGCCGGATGCCCTCGAGGCGCCCGAGCGCTAGCTGCGTCGAACGGCGCTGAGGCCGGGGAGCGCGACGGTGGCGCCGAGCCGCGCGGGCGCTCGCGGACCCGCCCGAATCGCCGGAGCGCTAGGCGAGTCGCCGGACCGTGGCCCCGCCCACGGCCGCATACCGGTCCGGGTAGCAGGTCAGCACGATCACCTGGCACGCCTCGCCGGCCGTCCGCAGGACCGCGCCCATCGTCTCGAGGCGGCCCGGGTCCGACCAGCCCAGGGCGTCGTCCAGGATCACCGGCACGCCACCCTCCGGCGCCACCAGGATGCCGGTGGCCAGCCGCGAGATGACCGCAAGCTGCTCGCGCGCGCCGACGCTCAGCTGGGAGAAGGGCAGCGTCCGCCCGTCCAGCGTCCGCTCGCTGACCTGCAGGTCCTCGCCCAGGCGCACGCCCACCGCAGGTCCGAACACGATCCGCGCCAGCGCCTCCACCCGCTGCTGGAGCGGGCCAACGTAGGCGCGGTTCGCCTCGTCGCGGGCCTGGCGCATCGCCTCGTAGAGGACGCGCCGGGTGCGGGCGGCCCGGTCGTACGCCTCCTTCGCGCGAGTCAGCGTGGCCAGCCGCGTGGCCAGCTCGTCGCGCTTCTCCGCGAGGCCCTCCTCGCCATGGTCCTTGAGGCGGGCCTGGACCGCGGCAAGCTCCAGGCGGTTGGCATCCAGCTGGGACCGCAGACCCGTGACCACCGCCTCCGCGTTGTCCAGCAGCGCCTTCACCTGCTCTGGGCCCTGGGCGTCCAGCTCCGCCCGGGCGCCGGCGCTTGCCGTCCCCGCGTCCGCGGCCACCCTGGCAGCATCGGCCGAGGCCGCCACCAGCGCCGCATCCGGGGCCAGTGCCCGAGCCTCCGCCAGCAGCGAGGTCGCCGCAACGGCGCGCTCAGCCGCGTTCTCCGCGAGCGTCTTCTCGCCCTGGAGCGCGCCCGTGAGCTGGGTCACCCTGTCCGAGGCGGCCCGCTCCTCCGGCTCCGCCTGCTCCACTGCGGCTCGCGCCGAAGCCGCAGCCGTAGCTGCGGCCGTGTAGGCGCCATCCGCCGAAGCGATCAGCGTGTCCAGGTCGCCCGCGGGCACCGGACCCGCATCGGCGAGCTGCAGCCGCGCCTGCTCGATCCGCGCCTCCAGCGCCTTCTGCCCACGCTCGTGATCGGTCCCCAGCAGGTCCGTGAGCCGGCGGGTCTGCTCCGCCTGGGCGGCCACGGCAGCCGCCCGATCCCTCACCAGCGCCTCCGCCGCCCCCATGTCCGCGGCGTCCGCGGCCCGCAGCAGCGCGGCGAACGCGGACTCCGCGGCCGCGGCATCGCGCTCCGCCTCGTCGTCGCCGTTGCCCGCCGCAACGCGGATGGCCACCTGGCCCGGGACCACGATGGAGAGCTCGCCCTCCACGGAGCGGTCCACGGACTCGCCCGCCCGGAGCGCGACGGACTCCCCGTCCACCTCCACGCGCACGGCACTCAGCCCCTCCAAGCGGACGGACGGGCGCGCGGCGTCCAGGACAGCCCTGGCCTTCGCCGCATCCAGCTGGGCTGCCCGGACTCTCCCAAGGCCCGCCTCGTCCAGCTTGATGGACGC
>CAIYZX010000124.1 GCA_903930745.1 uncultured Chloroflexota bacterium
ATCATGCCCCGCACGCAGGCTCGATGTCGTCGTCCACTCACTGCCCGGATCACGCGGTCCCCGGCAGGCCGCCACCCGTCGCGCAGCCGCCGCCCGCGGTTGAACCGGGTCCTGCCAGGGGTCCGAACCACTGCGCCACGCTCAGCACGAATCCGGCCGGGGTCGCATGGGGGAGGGAAGTGGAGCGGGAGACGGGATTCGAACCCGCGACATTCTGCTTGGGAAGCAGACACTCTGCCAGCTGAGTTACTCCCGCTCGGGAGGACGCCATTCTAGCGCGCCACGCGCGCCGGCTCAATCCTGGCCGGTGCCGCGATCGCCGGTCGACGGGGGCGCATGCCTGGAGCAGGCGCAGTCTCCGGACATGCACGTGGGCATCGTCCTACAGGGGCGCGGGTTGCCGGACCAGGAACCCCCCCCAAACGGCCCGCAGCGGCGTCAGTGGTCCACGCCTAGACTAACGGGGTCGGGCTGGATCAGCCCCGTTGCCATGCCCTGGCCGGACCGGGGCAGCTCGTCGCGAGTCGCGCCTCTCATGCTCAACGTGCTCCCGCTCAAGACAGGCACCGTTGCGGACCCGGCATTCGAGCGGCTCCTGCGCGGCTCCCTGCGGCAGAGCCTGGTGCCTGCGACCGTGTTGGGCTTCGTGGCCAGCCTGCTCGTGCTCGTGGTCCGGCTGGTCGGGACTTCGCCGCCGGAGGCCATCCTCTTCGACGGCTGCATGACGGCGTGCTATGGGCTCTGCCTGGCATGGCGCGCAAGGCACCGGCCGCACGGCTCGGGATGATCGTCAACTGCTTTGCCACGGGTGCGGTCGTTGGAGCTGCGGGCTCCGTCTTCCTGTCTCCCCTGCTCGGCCACGAGATGATGGTTGGCCTCCTCGCGGCCGTCCCCGTCACCGTTGCCCTCATGAGCGTGGGCGACATCCGGGCGTACGTGGGCTGGCTGCTCGTCGCCAGCGTCTGCGTGGTCGTCATCGCGGTCGGCGGCCAGGGTGATGACATGGCCGGGGTGGTCACACCGCTCATCGCGGTCGCATGGGCGATGGGTGTCCTCTTCGGCGTGCTCATCCACGTGGCCCTTCGCCGGAACCGGCTGGCCACGGTCGCAGCCCTGCGCGCCGCTCATCGAGGCCGAATGGTCCGTGCCGTGGCGCTGCGGCAGCTCCGGGCGGCCGAGGCCATCGGACGCCGGCTCTCGGAGGGTGGCCCCACGGCGGAGACCCTGGACGAGGTGATGCGGCTGCTGGAGGAAGAGTCCGGCTACCGCTACCCGTCCATCTACATCGGCGACGACACGGTGATGGTCCTGGGTGCCCAGCGCAACCAGGCGTCGCTCCCGCACCGGCTCGTCCGTGGCGACGGGCTCGCCGGGCGTGTCATGCAGACGCACGCCGCAGAGCTGGTTGACGTGGAGCGCGAGCCCGGAGCCATGGACGTGGCAGGCCCGGCCGTCCGCTCCGGGCTCTGTGTGCCGCTGGTGGCGGCAGGCCGGCTTCTCGGCATCCTCGCCGTCCAGTCGGAGAGGATGCTGGGCAGGGACGACCTCGCCTCCATGTCCATCCTTGCGGACCGCATCGCCGCCGCCCTCGCCCTCGCCCAGCGCCATTCCGCCCTGCAGAAGGTGCTGGAGGCCTCGCCGCTCCCAACCGTGGTGTTCAACCCGGATGACACCATCTCCTTCTGGAACGAGGCGGCCACAGAGGTGTTCGGGTGGACGGCTGCGGAGGTGCTGGGGCGCCCGACGCCGCTGCTCCCGCCTGACGACG
>CAIYZX010000125.1 GCA_903930745.1 uncultured Chloroflexota bacterium
CACCCAGTTGGCCTGGACGAGCGCGAGCTGGCTGCCACGGGTGCCGATGCGGAGCGTGCGCATCACGGATCCTCCCTAGAGCGCGAAGAGCGTGCGGACGGCCTCGTCAAGGTCGCCGGTCGGGTCGTCGCGCAGGGCGACCATGGGCACGTGCAGGAGCCCTGCCACGAGGCGCCGGCTCATCTGGGCGATGGCGTCCCGCTCGTGATCCTCCAGCTCAAGGCGGCGGAAGAGCCGGTCCAGCTCCTCGCTCCGGCGGGCCTCCGCGTGGCTGGAGAGGGCCTGGATGGCGGGCACGGCGTCACGGGCGCCAACCCAGGAGCGCAGGTTCTGCTCGGCGTCGTCCATCAGGCGCTCGAACCGCTTGCGCAGGCGCTGCTTGAGCTCCTCCTGCGGGTGGCGGGCGAGATCGTCAACGGAGGTGTAGCGGGCGCCCAGCGCCTCGCGCGTCTCGCGGTCCAGGGCCGGGGGCGAGGAGAGGTCCACCACGGGCGCCGCCGATGCCAGGAGGGCCGTGCGGGCCTCCGGGGAGAGGGGCCAGCGCGCCGAGATGGCAAGCATGTAGGCGTCCGCCGCGGGGAGCGGGGCGGCGGGCCCGAATGCGACCGGCTCGCCGTTCGCGTCATGGGCGAGGGCGGCGGCGCGATCCGCACTGCGGTTGGCGACAAGGACGTTCGCCCCCAGGCGGTCCCCGGTCAGCGCGCAGAGCCGGGCCATGCGCCCGGCGCCCACGACGAGCACGCGGCGCCCGATGACGGGCCCGGTGACCGGCGTGACATGATCGAAGGCGACGTCCGCGAGCGAGCGCGGCGGTCCCTCGCGCCAGGAGCGGGTCTCACGCCCCAGGTGGAGGGCCAGCTGGAAGACGCGCTCCAGCAGCGGGTGCAGGCCCATGGCCGTGGGCGCATGCGAGCCGATCTCCACGGGGCAGCCGCTGGCCGCCGGCACGTGCCGGTCGGAGAGGCACTCGCGGAGCTGGTGGAGAATCTGGTCCTCGCCCACCACCACGGAATCCAGGCCTGCTGCCACGTTGAACATGTGCCGGACGGCGTCCATGCCCTCGAGGCGGAGCGTCCCCTCCGGGGCGTCCGGGAGCCGGAGCGAGTCGTCGCCCGGATCCACGGCGGCATACAGCTCGATGCGATGGCAGGTGCGGAGCAGGATCGCCCGGGGGTCATGGGCGATGCGGGCGGCGGCGTCCCCGAAGGCCTCGCGGGTCTCGGACGGGACGGCCCGGGCGTGGGCGATGAGGGCGACGAGGCCGGGTTCGGGATGCTGGTCTGTCACTGGTCACTCCGGGACGTGGGCACGGTTCGGGTGAGCCCGGCGCCGGCCGTGATGGCCTGCTCCCAGCCTCGCAGCGTGGCGAGGAGGAGGCCGTCAAGCGCGGCGTTGGCCTCTGCGATGAGCGTTGACGTGGCGGTGGCATCGAACTCACGCCGGCGGGCGACGGCAGCCAGCTGGTCAAGGAACGGACGCCGGAAACGGAGGAACGTGTCCGCCAGCGTGATGACGCCCAGGCCCTCACGACCGGCGATGCGGCCGTACTCGCCGCAGGCGTCCTGCGCCTCGCCCAGGCGTCGGGTGCGGGTTCGCTCGTCATCGCTGTCGAGTGCGGCCATGAGCGATGCCACGATCCCCCGGCCAAAGCCGCGGAACCGCTCGCGCTGGGCATCGTCAAGGTCAGCGAGCCAGGCGAGACCCGGCGCCCCATCCTCCGTTGCGCGGCGATACCCGCGGGTCATGCGCCCGGGCGTCTCACCGAGGTCGGCGAGGGAGGGGCGCGCGGACGGCCGGTCCGGGAGCAGCGCGTCAAGGCCGGCGCGGGAGAAGCGGCGGTGGCCACCGGGGGTCACGAACGTCCGGACCATGCCGGTGTCGCCCCAACGGCGCACGGTGGAGGCGGAGACGCCCAGGATCACGCACGCCTCGGTGAGCGTCACCCAGGACGGGTCGCGCGTCACGGGTCGGGTCGCCATCGGAGTCCTGAAACCTCCCAAAGCTCTCATTACTGTCGGAAGCTGTCGGCATGATCCGGTGGGTTCCGGGCCGTCCGGGAGGGCCGTCCGGCCCCGGGTTGGCACCATGCCGCCCGGCCACGCGGACCACCCGGTTCGCTCCGGGGCCCGAATCTGGGCAAAGTCCACGAGCAGGGCCTTGACAAACCGGGACCAATGGCCCACCCGGGCGGCACCGTTGTCCCTAGCGCGGAGTCCCGGGCCACGGGTCTACTCGCCTGCGTGCCGGTCACGCGCCCCATCCCCACGCCCGCAACCCCCTCCACGGCTGCGCTCGCTCCCGTAGGCGAGATGCTGCCCGGCACCCGCTGCGTCGTGGAGCGGATCGGCGGGTATGCGGCGGACGAGCTGGCCCACGAGGGCATCCTGCCGGGCGCGGAGATCCGGGTCGCGGCGCGGACACCCCTGGGCGGCCCCTTCATCCTGGAGGTGGGACGCTCGCGCATCGCCGTCTCCGCGGGTATCGCGTCAGCGGTCCTGGCCACGGTGCTGGACGGGACGGAGCCGGCGGCGTGAACCCGCTCCTGCGCCTCCTCCACGGCGAGCACGCCCCGGAGGCGCACGAGGCCCACGAGGCGGGCCTGCCGGTCGTCGCCATGGTTGGGCGGCCCAACGTTGGCAAGTCCACGTTCCTCGCACGCGCCAGCCGCCGCTTCGCCGAGACCGCCAACGCCCCCGGCACCACCGTGGGCATCGAGCGGCGACTGGTCACGTCCGGTGGCCGCCGGGCGCTCCTGGTGGATCTGCCCGGCACGCGATCCCTGGTGGACGCGCCCGCGGGCGAGGACCCGTTCTGGATGCTCCTCCTTGAAGCACAGCCGGACGCGCTCCTCGTGGTGGGCGATGCCGGCAACCTCGCGCGCCACCTTCCGCTCGCCCTCGCCTGCCGGGACCTGGGCCTGCCCGTGGTGTACGCCGCCAACCTCGCGGACGAGGCGGCGCTCCGTGGCGTGGAGGTGGATGCAGGTCGCCTGGGGCAGCTGCTGAACGCGCCCGCGTACGTCACGTGCGGGCGCACGGGCGAGGGCGTGGACGAGGCCCTGGGCCATGCCGTGCGCCTCGCCGCGGTCCGCCGGGCGGTCGCGGCCGGTGGCGCCTCTCCTCGCGCCACCATCCCCGCCCCGCTCTACCCGTTCGCGCTGGAGCAGCGCGTGACGCAGGCCGGCGCCCGCCTCACCATGGGGCCCCGCTCCCTCGGTGCCGCCGCGGCCGCCGCGCCGCTCAACCACGCGGTCCTGGAGCGCATCGTGTCACCAAGGGGCGCGGGCTCCATCGAGCTGGCGTCGGAGCTTGAGCCCGTTCGCTGGCGCGTGGCCGCGGACTGGGCCGTCCAGGCGGAGCGCCG
>CAIYZX010000126.1 GCA_903930745.1 uncultured Chloroflexota bacterium
CGGGGACGACGACTGACCGTTCGCCCCGCCGGGCCGCGCGCCCGGTACCCTAGCGCGCATGCCCGCTGAGTTCATCTACACCACCTACAAGCTCGCCCGTCACTACCCGCCGGACAAGACGGTCCTCGAGGACATCTCGATCTCCTTCTATCCGGGCGCGAAGATCGGCGTCATCGGCCCCAACGGCGCGGGCAAGTCCAGCCTGCTCAAGATCATGGCGGGGCTGGACGACGGCTTCGTGGGCGAGGCCCGGCTCACCCCGGGCTTCACCGTGGGCTACCTCTCCCAGGAGCCCCAGCTGGACCCGGCGAAGAACGTCCGCGAGAACGTCATGGACGGTGTCCGCGAGCTGGCCGGCCTCATCGACCAGTACAACGCCGTCATGGCCAAGTGGTCGGACCCCGACGCGGACTACGAGGCGATCGGCACAGAGCAGGCGGCCATCGAGGACAGGATCCAGGCCGCCGACGCGTGGAACCTGGAGCGGAACGTGGAGATCGCGATGGACGCGCTCCGCTGCCCGCCCGACGACGCGGACGTGTCCACCCTCTCCGGTGGCGAGAAGCGCCGCGTGGCCCTCTGCCGGCTCCTGCTCCAGCACCCGGACCTGCTCCTGCTGGACGAGCCCACCAACCACCTCGACGCCGAGAGCGTGGAGTGGCTGGAGCAGTTCCTCCAGGACTACAGCGGCACCGTGGTGGCGATCACCCACGACCGCTACTTCCTGGACAACGTGGCCAAGTGGATCCTTGAGCTTGACCGCGGGCGCGGCATCCCGTTCAGCGGCAACTACAGCGGCTGGCTGGAGCAGAAGCTCGCCCGCATGGCGATGGAGCAGAAGAGCCAGGACGCCAAGGCGCGAACCCTCGCCCGTGAGCTCGAGTGGGTCCGCCTGAGCCCCAAGGCCCGCCAGGCCAAGGGCAAGGCCCGCCTCTCCGCGTACGAGCAGCTGATGCAGGAGGCCACGGACGAGAAGACCGTGAGCCGGGAGCTGGAGATCGCGATCCCGCCCGGCCCTCGCCTCGGTGACCAGGTCATCACCGTGGAGGGCCTGCGCAAGGGCTTCGGCGATCGGCTCCTCGTGGAGGACCTGACGTTCAGCCTGCCGCGCTCGGGCATCGTGGGCATCATCGGCCCC
The DNA here is from genome assembly GCA_903930745.1 of uncultured Chloroflexota bacterium. Lineage (GTDB taxonomy): Bacteria > Chloroflexota > Limnocylindria > Limnocylindrales > CSP1-4 > CAIXZV01. The sequence goes on from CAIYZX010000126.1 coordinate 1,139, forward strand.
AACGGCGCCGGCAAGACCACGCTCTTCCGGATGCTGGTGGGCCAGGAGAAGGCGGACGCCGGCACGATCACCATCGGCGACACCGTCCGCCTCTCGTACGTGGACCAGGGCCGCGACTCGCTGGACCCGGACAAGACCGTGTTCCAGGAGATCACGCAGGGCGTGGAGTACGTGAAGGCGGGCACCCGCGAGGTGCCGGCGCGCGCGTACGTCTCATCGTTCAACTTCCGCGGCACGGACCAGCAGAAGCCCGTGGGCACGCTGTCCGGCGGCGAGCGCAACCGCGTCCACCTCGCGAAGCTGCTCCAGACCAACGGCAACGTGCTGCTCCTGGACGAGCCCACGAACGACCTCGACGTGGACACGCTCCGTGCCCTGGAGGCGGGCCTCGAGTCCTTCCCGGGCTGCGTGGTGGTGATCAGCCACGACCGCTGGTTCCTGGACCGCATCGCCACGCACATCCTGGCCTTCGAGGGTGACTCCCAGGTGCGGTTCTTCCAGGGCAACGTCTCCGACTACGAGGCGTTCCGCCACAAGGAGCTGGGCACGGCCGCAGACCAGCCGCACCGGATCCGGTTCAAGAAGCTCAGCGCGTAGCGTTCTGCGGGTCGGGCCCACGGTGGCCCTGTCCGGCGTGCGAGCATCCGCCTCGCGATGAAGCGGATCCTCTGCCTCTGCCATGACGTCACCGATGCCGACATCCGGCGTGCGGTGGCGCACGGGTACACGCACCCGGAGCTGGTCAAGCGGTTCACCGGCGCGCTCATGGGTCCGTGCCAGGGACGGACGTGTGCGGAGTCCGTGATGGCGGCCATCGCCCGGGAGACCGGCGTGGATCCCGCGTCACTTCAGCTGCCCACGTCGCGCCCGCCCGCGTTCGCGATCCCGATGGGGCTGCTCGCGGCGGATGATCCCGGGCCGCTGGGCCTGGAGGCGCCGTCACCCGGCGAGCGCGGGGACGAGGGCGAGACGGCATGACGATGCCGGGGCTCGCAACGGAGCCGCTCCCTCGCACCGCGTCCGTCGTCGTCGTGGGCGGCGGGATCGCGGGGATCGCCGCGGCCTACGAGCTCGCCAGGCGCGGCGTCCGTGACGTGGTGGTGTGCGAGGCCGGCTACCCGGGGGTGGGCGCCTCCGGCCGCAACGGCGAGCTGGTCCGGTCCGCCTTCGCGTCGCGCGAGTGGGCGACCCTCTTCGACCTCTCCCTGCGGGCGTGGCAGACCCTCTCGGACGAGCTGGGCGCCAACACGCTCTTCACCCGGGCCGGGTACATCGTGCTGGCCACCGGTGATGCCCAGGTGGAGCTGTGCCGGCGGTCCGTGGAGCGGCACCGCGAGCTTGGGATCATGCCCACGACGGGCGTGGACGAGGCCGACATCCGCCGGCTGCTGCCCGCGCTCGCGCCCGGCTACGCCCGAGGTGGCTTCTACCAGCGCGACGGCGGGTACGCGCACCACGACGCCACGATGTGGGCGTACGTGCAGGCCGCCGCCCGCCTGGGCGTCCGCATCCACGCCGGGGTCACCGTCCGCGGGATCTCGGTCTCGGCGGCTGGGGCCGTCACCGGCGTGGAGACGAGCGCGGGCGACATCGCCACCCCGGTGGTCCTGGACGCAGCCGGTGGCCGGGCACGGGAGGTCGCGGCACTGGCGGGCGTGCCGCTTCCCACGGAGACGCAGCGCCTTGAGGCGATCGTCACGGAGTCCGTGGCGCCGTTCCTCCGGCCGGGCGTGGCGCTCCTCGATGCCCTGGGGTACTGCCACCAGACGTCCCGCGGCGAGTTCGTGGGCGGGACGGAGGTCCCGGGCGCGCCGATGCCGGACACCATGGCGACCTCGTTCCGCGGCCTCGTGGACGCCGCCCGGAAGTTCACGGAGGCATTCCCCGTGCTGCGGGGCGTCCGGGTGATCCGCCAGTGGGCGGGCATCGTGGACATCACGCCGGACTTCGCGCCCATCCTGGGCCGCGCGCCGGGCGTGGACGGTCTCTGGCTGGACTGCGGCTGGGGCTATGGGTTCATGGCGGGGCCCGGCGCCGGCAAGGTCATGGCGGAGGCGATCGCGACGGGCGTGGTGCCGCCGGCCATGGCGCCGTTCGCCGTGGAGCGGTTCGCGCGCGGCGAGCCCATCGCCGAAGGCTCCATCGTGGTTGCCTGACCGATGACGCCCCCTTCCGCCCGAGACCCCGAGGTCCGCTTCACCTTCGACGGGCGCATCATTCGCGCTCGGACCGGGCAGACCGTCGCGGGTGCCCTCCATGCCGCCGGAGTGCGCACACTGTCCTGGAGCGC
>CAIYZX010000127.1 GCA_903930745.1 uncultured Chloroflexota bacterium
CGCCATCAGCGCCCGCCACAGCTCCACGGAGCGGTCCACGGGGTGGTGGAGCTCGAACGACGCCTCGCCGGTGAACGAGAGGCGCATCACGTGGCAGGGCACGCCCGCCACCTCGGTCCTGACGTGCTCCATCATCCGGGGAGTTGGCTTGAGTCCGGCGCGCGCCAGGAGCTCTGCCGCCAGCGGGCCCGTGACGTTGATGGCGCCCAGGGACGCGGTGCGGTCCATGATCCGGACGTCCAGGCCCCAGGCCTCCGCCCAGTCGCGGACCCACATCTCCGCGCCGGCGGCGCCGCCGGACGTGAACGTGAGCGTGAACCGGTCCGCCGCGTCGCGGAGGATCATCCCGTCATCCATGAGGTGGCCGCGCTCGTTGAGGACCAGCGCGTACCGGGAGCGGCCGGGGCGGATGTCCGCAACGTTGCAGGGGTAGATCCGCTCCAGGAGCTCCACCACGTCCGGTCCGGTGACGATCATCTTGCCCAGCGTGGAGACGTCGCCCAGCGAGACGGCGGAGCGGACCGCCCAGTACTCGCCGTGGAGGTCCCCGTAGTGCCACGGCCGCCACCAGCCGCCGAAGCGGTCCATCCGGGCGCCCGCGGCGAGGTGCTCCTCGTGCAGCGCGGTCCGGCGGAACGCGTCCACCGTGACGTCCGCGGCGGCCTCCGCGATGGTGATCTGGCGGGCCGCCGGCCGCGCCGTGAACGGATCAGGCACCACGCCCGTCTTGGACGCGATCCACGAGCGGACGTGCGGCAGGCAGACGCCGCCCTGGCATGGGCCCAGCGTGGCGCGGCTGGAGCGCTTCATGAGGTCAAGCTCGGTGAAGCCGCGCTCCCAGGCGCCCTCGAGATCCCCCACCGTGGTGCCCATGCAGGGGCAGACCACGCCATCGACCGGGACCGGCGGCATCGGGAAGGCCTCCGCGGCGGCACCAACGGCCACCACGCCCGGGCCCGCGGCCATGCGCGCCAGCACGTCTCGGGACGCGCGGCCAAGGCCAACGACGGCGGTCCGGCACGGGGTCCGCGTCTCGGCGCCCGCCTCGTCCACCGTGACCACGGCGCCAACCCAGCCGGGACGCGCCTCGTCCTCCTCGAAGCGTGCGAGGGTCCCGGGCACGTGCGGGCAGGCCTGCGAGGCGGCCCCTGCGGGCGGCTCCCCCACGGCCACCGCGTCCTTCAGCTCGATGCCCGCCGCGGCCAGCTGGTCCGCCGCCCCGGCCGTCAGGATCCCCCGCAGCCGGTTGCCCGGGCAGACCGGGTGGATCTCCGCGGCGCCGGTGGCGATCACCACCTCGTCCGCCATGACGTGCAGCATCCCGCCGGGCTCGCGGGCCACCACGCCCGGACCCGGGTAGACGCCCATGATCTCGATGCCATCGGCGCCGTCCAGGACCATCGCCTCGCGGCCCTCGGCTCTCGCCGCGTCCGCCGCCGCGCGTCCCTCGGCCCCGCCGCCCACCACCACGAGATCCACCCAGGCGCGCCGCACCGGGATCTCGGGCTCGGGTGGAGCCGCCACGGGATCGCCCAGGTCCACCACCGGCAGGGGCGGGTTCTCGCCAACCGTGGCCGGATGCCGCCGGACGTGCATGCCGGGGCGCGCCGGAGCCAGGCAGGTCCGGACGTAGGCCTCGCCGTCCACCTCGCAGAGGCAGTTGGGGCAGTCGCCGGCGAGACAGAGCGGGCCGCCGGAGCCGGGCACGTCACCCGCGCGCACCACCGCCTGGGCGATCGTGTCGCCGGGCGAGATGGCGTACGGGACGCCGTCCACCACGAGGCTGCCCGCGGGGACGCCGGCCGCGGGAGCCCTGAGCCCCGAGGAACCCGCGAGACCACCGGCTGACGAGGCGGCGTTGCCGATGGACCCACCGCTCACGAGCGCATCCTCCTGCCGTCCGGGTCGTGCAGCGGGCGCGGGACGATCCGCGCGGGCCGCCGCCGGCCGATGATCTCGATCTCCAGGCCGCCGGGGGAGCCATCCGCCCCGGCCGGACCGACCGCGCCGTCCGCGATCGCCGAGGGGACGTACCCCAGGGCGATGGACGCCCCCACGCTGTGTCCGAAGCCGCCGGACGTGACCCAGCCAACCACGGCGCCATCGTGCCAGATGGGCTCGTCGCCGATGACGTCGGCCGGCGCGTCCGGGTCCGGGTCCACCACCATGGCCACCAGGCGCCGCGCGGGACCTCCGGCCGCAAGCTCCGCCTCGTGCGCGGCGCGGCCGATGAACTCGTGGTCCAGCCGGAGGTACCGCGCGATTCCCGCCTCGAGCGGCGTGTAGATGGGCCGGTATTCCCGGAACCACGTCCCGTAGCTCTTCTCCAGGCGCAGGGACATGAGCGCCCGCGTGCCGAAGAGCCGGATGCCGTGCCGCTCGCCGCGGGCCATCAGCAGCTCGAAGAGCGCCCGCTGGTGCTGCGGGGCCACCCAGAGCTCCCAGCCCAGCTCGCCCGTGTAGCTCAC
>CAIYZX010000128.1 GCA_903930745.1 uncultured Chloroflexota bacterium
GATGACATGCCATGTGCCGAGAGTGTCGGAGAACCAGGTGTGACCGTCACGCGACGCCGCCGAACCGAATGCCTCGCGGAGCGGAGCGCCCCCTTCGGTCAGGTCGTCGTGGTTGCCGGTGACCACCCATCGGATCCGATCCCGCAGGGCGCCCCACGAGGGCTCGAAGCAGTCGTGCAGCTCCCGCCTGGTGCCCCGTTCGTAGGCGGTGTCGCCGAGGAGGGCGATGACCCCGTTGACGCGCGCGGCGAGGCGCGCCGTCGCCTCGTCGCCCTTCGCGTCACAGCGGGCGATATCCCCAACCGCCACCAGGACCTCGCCGGGGCGTTGCGTGGGGGTCGGCGACGTGGCCGGGCCGGTGGTCGGGGTTGCGGCCGGTGAGGGCGAGGAGGCCGCGGACGGCGATGCGACCGGGCCGGCCCCGCTGGGAGAGGGCGAGGGGATGATGTCGGCGGTCGTTGACGGCGAGGCCTGACAGCCCGTCAGCCCAACGAGCCCGAGCGCCGCCATGACGCACAGGGTGGCGACGCGGTGCCTTGCCCACGATGCCCGGAGATGCCACATGGGATCAGGCTACGCGACCCGGGAGCGGCGTGCCGGGCGGACGGCATCCGCCCGGCACCCCGGATCACGAGCGAGGCTGCACCGGCTCAGCCGATGGAGGCCTCGCCGGTCACCGCATCGGCGGACTCCACGTCCTCCGCGCTGCCGCGAACAGCGATCACGTAGTAGATCGCACCGAACACCAGGATGGCGGTGATGATCGCCTCGAACGTGGGCCACGCGGGCAGCCACGTCAGCTCCTGGCCGAACGGCTTGAAGAACGAGTTGATGAGCGGGTTCGTGTAGCCGCGCCCGTCGCCGCCGAAGTCGCCGAAGATGGGCGAGGTCCAGATGGCGATGTTGAACAGCATGACCGCCCCGTACACCACGGCGGCGATGTTCACCGGCAGGCCCCACTTGCCCAGGTTGAACCAGGCGGGCCTGTGCGGCCAGCCGCGCAGGCGCGCCGCGAGCACGCCGATGTTGCACAGCAGGTACGAGAGGTAGATCAGGCCGGTCGCCGCGATGGAGAGGAAGAAGCCGCCGAGCGGGCCGATGACCAGGATGGGCAGCACGGCCAGCGCACCAACGGCGAGGATCGCGCTGGTGGGCGTCTTGGTGGTGGTGTTCACCCGGCCCCAGAGGCTGCCGCCCGGCAGGTGCCGGTCGCGTCCCATGGAGTACATGAGGCGGCTGGCGGAGCCCTGGATGGCAAGGGTGCACACGAAGACGGAGACGAGGATGACGACGAGGTAGATCTCGCCGAACGTGATCCCGGCAAACAGCTCGCCGGAGAGCACCGTGGAGATCGTGGTGGCGATCGGAAACCCGCCGGCCTGGCCCTCGGCCATGGCGTCCGGGATCGACGGGATGGCGAGGATCACCGCGACGAGGAACACCGCGCCGATGAGCCCCGAGAGGAGCAGCGCGGACAGGATGCCGCGGGGTGCATGACGGGAGGCGTCAACGGTCTCCTCGGCAAACGTGCCCGCGGTGTCGAAACCGTAGACCACGAACAGGGCCATGAAGCTGCCGATGGCGAAGGACGCCAGGTAGTTGCCGTTCGTGGACGCCTCAACGCCCGCGGTGGACGTCAGGACGCTCAGCGGCTGGTGGTTGGCGAAGAACAGCAGGATCAGGGCAAAGAAGCCCATGCCGATGATCTCCGTGGCCACGCCGATGTTGTTGAGCACGGCGAGCAGCTTCACGCCGAAGGCGTTGATCAGCGTGGAGATGACGAGGACCGTCACGGAGATCATCGTGAACATCGTGGAGATGCCCGTGGGATCCGGGCTGTCCAGGAACGGGACCGCGCCCTCCACCGCGGGGAAGGCGGCGGCGTGCAGACCGTCGATGATGAACGCCACGATGACGGACACGGCGGTCACGGTGACCACCTGCGCCCAGAAGTAGATCCAGCCCGTGAACCAGCCCAGGGTCCGGTTGCTGAGGCGCTTGGACCACTGGTAGATGGAGCCCGCCACCGGGAAGTGACTGGCCAGCTCTGCGAAGACGAGCGCCACGAGGAGCTGCCCGCCGACCACGATGGGCCAGCTCCAGACGAAGGCCGGGCCGCCAAGGCCGATGCCCACGCCGAAGTTGCCGAATGCGCCCGTCGAGACGCTCACGAAGCTGAACGCCACCGCGAAGTTGGAGAGGAAGCCCAGCGTCCGCTGAAGCTCCGGTTTGATGCCCAGCTCACGAAGCCGCGCGTCGTCGCGCGCGACCTGGTCAAGGCCGGCCTGTTCAGACACCGGGTCTCCTCCTCGCCGGGTGGGGCCAACGATTGCTGGCTGCCCGGCCTCCCTTCCCCGGTCTCGCGGCGCCGGGGTGGCGCGCATGTGCCGGGTTCACCCGCCCCTCAGCGGGCGTGCGCGGATACTGGCGAGCGGCGGCGCGAAGGTCAATCCCGCCAGGCCAGGAGCGTCGGGTCGTCGCGGCGCCCGCAACGAGTCTGGCCTGATCAGGCCAGTGGGCCGAACTCCGCCGGGTAGCGGACGGTGCCGCGCAGGTCGTCTGTCCATGCCGGGAGGCGGCGGGCCATCCAGGCGGCATCGGGCCAGGCGTCCGCCGGGGGCTGGAGACCGGCGTCTCGAGCGGAGGCGAAGCCGAAGCGGCCGTAGTAGTCCGGGTAGCCCAGGAGCACCAGCGCGGGGATGGTTCGGGCCACCGCGACAGAGATGGCGGAGGTCATCAGCGCGGAGCCCACGCCCCGGCCCTGGACCTCGGGGAGCACGGCCACGGGGCCGATGGCGGTGACGGTGCCAAGGCGGCGGCCGGCCTTGTCCTCCACGTCGCACGGCGAGAGGAGCAGATGGCCCACCACGATCCCGTCATGGGGCGTGTCCGGGCCGCCAACGGCGACGAGGCTCAGGAAGCCCTCCGGGGCGGCCTCGCGGATGGCGTCCACGATGTCCGCCTCCTCCGGTCCGGTGAACGCCCGGAGGTTGACATGGCGAACCCCCGGCAGATCGCCGGGGGTTTCGAGCCGGATGCGGATGGGCAGGGGCGCCGGCCCCGGGACCAGGAAGAACCCGGGGCCGTCCTGCATGGGATCAGCCCAGCGCGGCCTTCACCGCGGCGGGGATGGGGCGGGACACGGCGACCGGCTTCACGTAGCGGTCAACGATGGAGGCCTTGCCCACCACCTTGAGCTCGTTGAAGAGGTACTCCACCTTGGCGCCCTGGCTGGTCAGGATCTCGCCCTTCGTGGACAGGTCCCACAGCGCGCGCTTGAACGGGCCGATGGCCTTCTTGCGCGTGGTGTAGAGGAACTGGTCCTCGGTCTGGCCGTCCTTGCGCTCGTCCGCGGCGTTCACCACGAGCCATGCGTTGATCTCGGCCATGAGCTCCGCCGGGAAGGCCGGGTGGCCGTACAGGGCGTTCTGGAAGCCGGTGGCGAGGTGGATCTCGGCGGTCTCAACCTCGGGGAACTTGTGGAACAGCTCGTCCGGCAGCGTGGAGGCGCCGTGCTGGACCGCGCCGGCCAGGCCGCGCTCGCGCGCGTACTCGCCCAGCTTGCCCAGGGTGCCGAAGTCAAGCTTGACCTCGGCGACGCCGCCGCCCGGCAGCGGGATGCCGCCGTGGCTGGTGCCGGTCTGCACGGAGACCTTCGAGACGCCCTTGGCGCCCGGGGCCAGCGACTGCAGGACCGCGTCGTAGCCGTCCAGGTAGGCCTTCAGCTCCTCGACCGTGGAGTTGGCCTTGCCAACCTCACCGATCTCGCCGCCCACGCTGACGGCGACGCCGTCGTCCTCGAGCGAGCGGATGAGGGCCGTCAGCTCCGCGGCCTTCGTGTAGTTGACCTTCTGCTCCAGGTCCAGGTTGGGCTGGGAGAGATCCACGAGCGTGGAGCTGTCGATGTCGATGTTGCGGTAGCCGGCCTCGATGGCCAGCTTGCACGCGCGGCGGATCTCCTCGGTCATGCCCTCGGGATCGGCGGCGTACTTCTTCGCGTTGAACTGGTAGTGGTCGCCCTGGAGGAAGACCGGGCCGCGCCAGCCGGCGGCGATGGCGCCGGCGTACACGGACGCGGCGAAGTCCATCGGGCGCTGGAAGGTGTACGTCTGCTCGGAGCGGGCGATCTCGAGGAGCACCGCGCTGGTGTCGTTCCGGGCAGCCGTCTCGTAGATCGTGCGGGCCATGTCGAACGTCTGGGCGCGCAGGTTGATCGCCGGGACGGTGAAGCCGCTGACCTCACCGCGCGAGCGGGCCATGTACAGCTCCTGGATGGACGCCGACATGACGCCCACGGCCTGTGCGGCCTCCCAGATGATCCAGCGGGCGGCCTCGCCCGTGGCCTCGTCCGCGCTGAACGCGGCGGTCCAGGCGAGATCCGCGGCGCCCTCGCTGCGGAGCTTGGCCTCGCTGTCGATGACGACCTTGTCGTTCGCGATGTGGAGGGTGCCGGAGAGGTGGCTGAGCAGGTCCGTGACGGACCCGGCGACGTAGGGCATGGGTCTGGTGGTCTCCTGGTTGGTGTCTGCCCCGATGGTAACCGCGTGGGCAGGCCCGCATCGGTTGCCGCTGGGTTGCGGCCACGCGTCGCGTGCATGCTGCACGCGGCCACGCTGCCGTCATAGGGCAGGATGCGGCATCGGGCAGCCTGACCGAACGGGCGGAAGGATGCGCCGTGCGGGTGACGCCGGGGCGCGAGCGCGGGACCGGTGGCCCCCGCTTGGGGGCCGGATGGCGTGCCCGTGGACCTCGTGGGCCGGCGGGCGGGTGCCCGGGACTAGAAGGGCTTGACCACCATCAGGAACGTGATCACGACCACCAGGATGGTGAGCACCATCCCGCCGATGCGGGTCTTCCGCGCGGTCGCCGGGATCTCCGGGTTGGGGCCGCTGCCGGGGGCCGGCGGGGTGGAGGTCAGCTCAACGAGCCTCCGGCCCGCCGGGGCGAGATAGAACATGGCGATGCCCAGCGCAACCACGTACAGGGCGATGGCCGCCTCCAGCCAGTGGGTCTCGCCAACGATGTTGCCCCAGCCGCGGACCAGGATCATGCCGATGCCGGTGAGCAGCATGCTGTGCGCAAGCGGCGTGATCAGCTTCTTGCTGGTCGCCATCTGGGTGCGGGCGAAGAAGTTCGCGTGCTGCGGCTCCTTCGCCACCATGGGGCCAACGATGGCCGAGGCGAAGCCTGGACCGAAGGCGACGATCGCGCCGAGGATGTGCAGGAAGAGCAGGATGTGAAAGGCGTCCACGGGTCAGTGCTCCCCAAATCTGGAGGAATCTGGATGATCTCCCGGCGATCCTAGCAGGATGCGAGCGTAGCGAGCGCAGAGGCCCTTGCGGCCTGCTCCCGCTCGAAGACCACGGGGCGCAGACCGGTCCGTCCACCGAGGTCCGCAAGCACGCCCCAGGCGAAGTGGTCCCAGCGCCCGGACGTGGCATTCCAGGTGGTGAGGGCCGCCGGTGGCAGGCGCTGCACGTGGTGGTGCGTGTCGTATGCGAGGGGGCGGACGTAGTGGGCGGCCTCGACCCTCGCGGGGACCGGCGCGCCTGCCTCCCGCGCGCCAAGGACCAGGACCACGCCCAGGCGGGAGCGCTCGTCCTCGTCCGTGCCGATGGCGGGCTCGTTGAGCCGGTCCAGGACGTCCTCCAGGCGCCGGCCGGGCATGGTGGCGACCATCCCGTAGCCCAACGCCAGCGCCCGGACCACGATCCGCGCACGCTCGCCGGTGACGCCTGCCCGTTCCGCGTCTGCGAGGTTGCGGACGTGGAGCACGCCGCCGGCTGCAGCCAGACGGTCCGGCGGGTTGCTCGCCGCATGAACCGCCGCCCGCCAGCCCAGCTCAACCGCCTCGGGCATCCAGGCGAACTCGTCCGCAGGGTCCACAACCTGCACGCGGGTCCCCCGCGGGAGCGCGTCCAGCAGTGCCGAGGCAACGAGGCTGCGACCGCTGCCGGGCTGTCCGGCGACCACCACGGGCGTCCGCGCCTCCACCAGCATCCAGAGCAGCGCACCCAGCTCGGCGTCCATGACGCCGGCACGAACCAGCGCGGCGAGAGAGGCGGGCGCAGATGGCTGGGCGGGCTGGGTGGCGGAATCGACGGACGTCATGGCCGTGAGGGTAGCGCGCAACGGCCAGCGCCCGGCAGCGCCCTCCTTGTAGGCTTGGGCACACCCATCGGTCCCCCATCCCGCCCGTCCTCCCGGACCGGCCCAGCGGAGCCACCACCGTGACCATCGAGCGCATCGAGCCCGGCGCCCGCCTCAGCGAGGCCGTCGCCTACGGCAACCTCGTCTTCCTCGCCGGCCACGTGGCCGAGGACACCTCCGCCGGCATGTACGAGCAGGCCGCGGACTGCCTCCGCCAGATCGACGCCCATCTCGCCGCCGCGGGCTCGGACAAGTCCAAGCTCCTCACGATCCAGATCTGGATCACGGACATGGCGCTCTTCCCGGAGCTCAACCGCGCCTGGGACGAGTGGGTGGACAAGGCCAACCTGCCGGCGCGCGCCACGGTGGAGTCCCGCCTGGCCAACCCGGGCTGGCTCGTGGAGATCGCCGGGGTCGCCGCCCGCTAGGTCGCCGGACCCGCGCTACCCGCGCTACTTGAAGAAGCCCGCCGCGGCGAACGCCTCGGGAACGCCGTAGGTCTCCATGACCGGGATGCCGTCGATGAAGTCGATGCGCACCCAGGCGGAGCCGGACGTGCCACAGCCCGAGACGACGTACTTGTCGCCCTTGACGCGGCCCGAGACGTGGACCGTGGAGCCCTCCGCGATCCGCGTGACCAGCTGCGCCGACTTCTTCGGCTCTGCCCGCAGGGCCACGGCACCGCAGATCGCCGTCACCGTGACGCCACCGGCCGGCGTGGGCGGCGGCGTGTCCGCCGCTGGGGTGGTCTCCGGCGTGGCGATCGGCGCTTCGGTTTGCGGGGGTGCGGCCGATGCCGCGGCGCTGGGGCTTGCGTCGCCGTTCCCTCCGCACGCGGCGAGCAGCGAGGCGGCGAGCGCGAGCGTCGCGATGACGCGGAGCATGGTGCACCTCCCCATGGCGGCCGGACGGCCATGACGCGCGGGGGCACGGCGCCGCGCGTTGCGGTGATGACGCCGTGACCCCGCCCCGTGTTGCGCCGGGTGCCTGGGCAGGAGCGGCGATCAGCCGCCGAAGATCTCCCGGCACGCGTCCTCGCCGGGCGTGAGCTGCCGCACCGTGAGCCCGAACGTGGCGCTCGTCTCCGGACCCTCCACCCACGGGGTCAGCTGGTTGGCCTTGGCGAACGCCTGACCCAGCGCGGCGGCGTCCGCACCGGTCGCCGTCCCACACCGGAACGCGCCACCGGCCACCGGTGACCCGAAGGACCCGGGCCCAACCTCCAGCGGCCAGTCCGCCATCGGCTGCTGCAGCTGCGCCGCCTCGGCGGACACGGGGCCGATCAGGACCGAGTAGCCCGCGGGGGTGTACGGGGTCTCGGGGCCAACCTCGGCGCCCAGGCTCCCGGAGAGGTCCAAGAGGCGGTTCCAGAACGTCCCGAACGCCTCGGCGGAGCCCGGGGACGGATTCTCGGCGGCGATGCCCATGGGGCCGGTGAGCGCGATCCGCTCGCCGTCAACGGTGAGCTCGATCATCCCGGAGATGCCCCCAGGAAGCCCGCCGCCAATCGTGCCGGGCTCGCCATGGAAGTCCGTCTTGCCGGCGAGGAGGCCCAGTTCCTTGGCCCAGGCCACGATCTTCTCCCGGCCGGCCTCGCTGACCTGGCGACTGAAGAGCGGCATCACGAGCGGTCCGGGATAGATCGCCGGGACCGCGCCCGCCATCACCGCGAGGCCATCGCCCGTGATGACCAGCATCGGTGCGTTGCCGAAGACGTACTCCGGGGCCAGCGCCTGCGTCGTGGTGATGCGCAGCCAGTACGTCTGCCCTTCCGGGTTCGGGCTGGGCGTGGGGATCACCGGCGTGGGGTCGCCCGGCGTGGGCTCAGGGCCAACCGGTGACGGCTGGGCCGTGGGGGCCGGCGAGGCCGATGGGGCGGGCGTCGCGGCCGAGCCGCCGCACGCGGCGACGACCAGGGCGACGGCCGCAAAGGCCGGCAGGAGTGCCGCGAGGCGGCGGGAACGGACGGGGCTCATGGTGTCGTGTGACCTCGGCTGTCGTTGGGCGCACCGGGCAGACGCCCGCACGGGGCAAACGGTTCCGGCCGCCGCCCGGGGGGGTCAACGTAGCTCACACCATCGAGCGAGTCGCTGGGCGACGCAGCCGATGGTGCCGCGGGCAGGACCGGTCCCACCCGCGGACCGGGAGCGATGAGATCAGCCGGCGGAGCCGATCCGGGACTTGAACTCCGTCCAGACCTCCAGGCGCGCCTCGTTGCTCGCGGCGTTCGGGTCCGCACCCTCCAGGAGCGACATGACCTCCGCCGGCGGGAAGATCGCCGGGTCGTTGAGGAACTCCGGCGGCAGCAGCTTGGCGGCCTCAAGGTTCGGCGTGGCGTACCCGGTGAAGATCGCCTCCTTGGCCTGGACCTCGGGGCGCTCCACGAAGTCGAACCAGGCGTAGGCGGCGTTCGGGTGCGGCGCATCGGCCATCAGGACCCAGCCGTCAAGCCAGAAGAGCGTGCCCTCGGACGGAATGACGTACTTGATGTCCGCCGTCTCGGGGTCCGCGCGGAGGTCCGCCAGCGGGCCTGTCCACGCCACGGCCATGACGGCCTCGCCGGACGCCAGCTTGTCGCCGTACGTGTCCGAGTCCAGCGCAAGGATGTGCGGGGCAAGGTCCAGGAGCAGGTCCTTCGCCTCGGCGAGCTCCTTGGGATCCGTGGAGTTGAGCGAGTAGCCCAGCATCTTGAGCGGCATCGGCAGGATGTCCAGCGCGGAGTCCGCGAGCACGATCTTGCCGCTGTACTTGCCCTTGGCGAGGTCGTAGAACTCGCGCCAGGAGGTCACCGGCTCCGGGACCAGCTTGGAGCGCACGAGGATGCCGGTCGTGCCGAAGTCCTTGGGCACGTGGTACTCGTTGTTCGGGTCCCACGGCTGGCCCAGCACGTTGGGATCGATGTGCTTGAAGTTGGGGATGCGGCTGTAGTCCAGCTTCTGGATGTAGCCGTTCTGGACCATCACCGGCAGGAAGAGCGCGGTGGGCGCGGCGATGTCGTACCCGGTGGCGCCGGCGGCCAGCTTGGCCTGCAGCTCGTCGTCGGAGCTGAAGATGTCGTACTGGAAGTTCTGGACGCCGTACTCGGCCTTGAAGGCCTCCATGTTCTCCGGGTCGTCGTACTCGGACCAGTTGAGCATCCAGAGCTCGCTCTCCACGGCGGGCGCGGGCGTGACCTCCGCGGTTGCCGGGGCCTCGGTCGGCGGGACGGGGTCGTCGCCCGTGGGGGCCGGGGTTGCCGGGGCGGCGGACGGTGCCGGCGTGGCGGCACCCGCACCGCAGGCCGCGAGCGTGGCGCCGATGCCGAGGTAGCCCGAGGCCGCCAGGAAGCTGCGGCGGGGCACCCGCGTGGCGGCCATGCGGGCGAGCAGCTCGGTGAGGTCCTTGTCGGCCATGCGGTTGGGCTCCTTGGTGACGGGCGCAATGTAAGGGGGCGATCGTACGGCACCACGGACCGTACCGCGCACCGCGTGCACCTGCCGCACCGGCGTCGTGGCAGCATCGGCGAAGCTTCAGCCACGTTGCCGCATCGTCGGCGCCGCCGAACGCCAGAGGAGCCCCCAACATGACCGCAGATCCCGAGCGCCCGGCGCCCTCCCTGGCCCGCCAGAAGCAGCTCGCGATGTACGCGCGGGCCCTGGCCACCCTGCCCGGCGGCACGAACTCCAACTTCCGGGCCTGGGGCGAGAGCACGATCTACGTGGATCGCGGCAAGGGCGGCATGGTCTGGGACCTGGACGGGAACGAGTACGTCGACCTCCGGATGGGCTACGGCCCGGTGATCCTGGGCCACGGCGACGCGCGGATCGACGATTACGTGGAGTCGCGGATGCGCCGCGGCGTCTCCTTCTCGCTCACCAGCGAGGACGAGGTCCAGGCGATGGAGCTCCTCAAGGAGCTGAACCCGTGGGTGGGCAAGGCCCGCATGACGGTCTCCGGGACGGAGGCCACGATGCACGCGATGCGGGTGGCGCGCGCCTTCACGGGCCGCAGCAAGATCGTCAAGTTCGAGGGCCAGTACCACGGCGTCCACGACTACGCGCTGATCAGCGTCTCGCCGTCCAACATGGCGGACCTGGGCTCGGAGGACAACCCGGTCGCCCT
Organism: uncultured Chloroflexota bacterium; assembly: GCA_903930745.1. GTDB lineage: Bacteria > Chloroflexota > Limnocylindria > Limnocylindrales > CSP1-4 > CAIXZV01. The sequence goes on from CAIYZX010000128.1 coordinate 10,252, forward strand.
CACC
>CAIYZX010000129.1 GCA_903930745.1 uncultured Chloroflexota bacterium
CCATGAAGTCGCCCTGGAACTGGCGGCCCAGCGCCACCTCCAGGAAGCCGTCCCAGGTGCCGGGCGTGCCGTAGACGAGCGGCGCCGGGATCCACGCGCCGCGGAGCGGCAGCTCCAGGTAGAGCAGCGCCGTGACGCCGATGCACGCGCCCACCGCCGCAACCACCAGGCGCGGCCGCAGGAGGGTCCGGGCGTCCACCGCCAGGACGTAGAGGCCCACCGCGGGCACGAGCAGCAGGGTGAGGGCGTGGTTGCCCAGCGCCACGCCGAAGAGCGCCGCCGTGCCCACGAGGAGCCGGTCCGCGCGCCGCCGGATCACCGCGGCTCCGCCATCGGCACCGGCTCCGGCATCGGCAGGCCCCGCCCCGGCCGCCGCGGCTCCGGCCGCCCGGGCCCCGTCATCGGCCTTGGCCCCGGTTGCCCCGGCCACAGCCCTGCCGTCGGCCCCGGCATCGGCCCCGGTCTCGCGTGCCTCCTGCACCAGCGCGTTCCATCGGGCCAGGCACAGGACGATGAGCGCGACGAGGCCCACGTGCAGCGCGTGCACATCGGCTGCAACGCCCAGGCGCCAGACGGCGGGCGTCATCGCGAACCCGGCTCCGGCGGCCACGGCCACGGTGGGCGGGGCGTCCAGCCGGCGCAGGAGCAGCGTCACCACGCCCGCGGCCATCGCCACCAGCAGCGCGGAGAACAGGTTCAGGCGTAGCGCCGGATCGCCGAACGGCGTCAGCACCACGGACGCGACGAAGCCCAGCAGCGTGTACGAGGGGAACCCGGTGGGGTGCATCGTGCCCAGGACCACCGGGACGGCCTGTGCCTCCGCGGTGTCCCACGCGGAGACCACCGGCAGCAGCGTGGAGCGGTAGACCGCGAACGCCAGCCCGAACGAGCCGATCGAGAGGAGGCCGTCGTACCCCAGGCGGTCGGCGGCGCCCGCGACCCAGGACCGCAGGCGCTCGCGCGCGGAGGGGCTACCAGGCAAGGAGCCCGCCCCAGATCACGCCCCAGAGGTTGACCAGCGCGCCCGCCACCACCAGCGCCCAGGCCGTGAGGCGCGGTCGCCCGCCGGCGCCTGCGGCGCCCAGCGCCACCATCGGCAGCAGGAACGGCAGGAAGTCCAGCGAGAACCGGTAGCCCCATTGCACCCAGCCCTGCGAGAAGTGCATCAGGTTGAAGAGGCCCACGATGCCCACCGCGGCGAACGTCCCGAGGGCCACCCGCGACGACAGGCGCTGGCGGAATGCGAAGAGCGCGAGGAGCAGGCCCGGGGCGGAGACCAGGATGCTGGTGCCGATGTCCAGCGGGATCGCGAGCGGGCACTCCGTGTTGAAGAGCGAGCGCGTGGCGCCCGGCTCGGTGCACAGGAGGTGCGGCGCGGAGAAGCCCAGCGTGTCCGGGGCCACGTCCGGCGCGATGGCCGGCAGGGCGCCGAACAGGATCTTGAGGTTCTGCGGCACGTACCGCGGGTCCTCCACGGACCACGCCGGGTTGTAGCCCAGCGTGGGGTAGCCGTAGGCCTCCAGCCGGTACTGGTAGTCGTAGCCCGGGTGCAGGAGCTCGCCCGTGGTGGCGTACGTGTAGCCCAGCAGGGCGGCCATCGGCAGGAAGCCGCCGATGGCGGCCGAGACGAGCCGGCGCCGCCAGGAGCCGCCCCCGCCCACCATGATGAACCAGGGGGCCGCGAAGACCAGCGGCAGGCGCGCCGTGGCGGCGACGCCCAGGAGGAACCCGGCGAGGATCTGCGAGCGATCCGGCGGCCAGGTGGTGGCCCAGAGGCGGCGCGCCCGGCCCAGCGGTCCGCCCGCACGGGCTTCGGCATCGGCCTCCGCCTCCTCGTCCTCGGACCACGGGTCCTGGTCCGCGGCCAGGTCGTCATGGCGGAGCGTCACGCCCACCGCGAGCAGCGCCACGTTCACGGCCACGAGGTGCGCGAGGTACCAGGTGCTGCCCACCACGGACGCCCACCACCAGACGGTGCCGGTGGCGAACAGGACCGTGACCATCGCGCGCACGCGCAGCTGCAGCCGCAGGCCGCCCAGCATCCAGAACATGAGGCCCACGCCCAGTCCGCCCAGGCAGAGGGCGATCGCCTCCTGGTCCGTGGCGAAGCCCCAGAGCGCCACGAACGGCAGCAGCACGAGTGCCGGCAGCGGCGGGAACGGCAGGAGCACCTGGCCCGTGGGGCTGCCGCCGGCGTCCGTGAGCGGGTAGACGTCCTGCAGGTAGTCGTTCACGGGCTGCCAGGAGGTCCCCTGGTCCGGCCCGATGGGATACGGGAACGAGACCCGCCCGTGCAGGTACGCGTCCGCCTGCCAGACGAAATGGTTGTAGACGTTCCAGTGCTCTGGATTGCAGGCGGCGTAGATCGCCAGCGCGGTGAGCGCGAGGACCAGGCCCACCACCCAGGCGAGGGGGGACCTGCGGGCCGGGGTGGACACCCCGGGTGCTGTGGACGGGACGGACTCTGCGGACTCGGGGGAGTCGGCAGACCCCTCGGCTATACTCGGCTGCACCTTCACACACTGCGTCAGGGGGTTCCCGTGACCGAACCTGGTTCGGGTCTGCCCAGCCGGGACTCCATGATGGACGACACCCCCCGGCGAGGCATCGGCCGCGACATCATCGCCGTCCTTGCGGCCGGCCTGGTCTTCCGCCTGATTCTGGCATATGGCATCCCCGGACTTCGCGGCTCCGGGTTTGACACGGACCTCAACCTCTTCCGGTACTGGGCGGACACCCTCGCCAAGTTCGGTCCGTGGGGCTTCTACGCCAACGCCTCGTACGCGGACTACACGCCGGGATACCTCTACGCCCTGTGGCCCGTGGGCCTGCTCGGCCAGGCGCTGGGCGGCGTGGGCGACCTCATCAAGATCCCCGCCATCCTCACGGACACGGCGCTCGCGTGGCTCGTCTACTCGATGGCCATGGAGCTGGGCGTCAGCCACCGGCGCGCCCTCACGGCCGCCGCGGTGATCGTGGTCAACCCGGTCACCTGGTTCGACTCCGTGATCTGGGGCCAGGTGGACAGCTACGGCACGGTCTTCCTGCTCCTGGCCGTCCGCGAGCTCTGGCGCGGCCGCCACGAGCGCTCCGCGATCCTCGCCGTCTTCGCCGCCCTGGTGAAGCCGCAGCTGGCGATCCTCGTGCCCATCGTGGCCCTGGTGGTCATCCGCCGCGCCTTCTGGCCGGAGGGCGCCTGGGGCGACGAGGGTGCGCCCACGGTCGGCCGGACCCGGCTGGAGGAGCGGCTGACCGGGAGAATCTCCGTCCTCTCCACGGCGCTCGCGGGCTTCCTCACCGGCGTGCTCGTCTGCCTGCCGTTCAACCTCACCGTGATCCACCTCCAGGCGGAGGCGCCCTACGTGGGCTCCACGCTGCTCAAGCTGGTGCTGACCACCGCGGGCGTCTACCCGTACCTCACGGTCAACGCCTACAACATGTGGGCGCTCTTCCCGGTGGACGGGGCCAGCACCGCGTCTGCCGGCACCTGGTTCTACGACTCCCCGGCGAAGGACGCGCAGGTCTGGGGGATGATCGGGCCGTTCACCGCGGCCACCTTCGGCGCCATCCTGCTGCTCTCCATCGCCGCGATCGCCGCCATCCGCGTGGCGCGCCGCCCGGACCGCCTCACGATCCTCGTGGGCACCGCGGTCATCGCCTTCGCCTTCTTCGCCGCCCCCACGCGCGTGCACGAGCGCTATCTCTTCCCGTTCTTCGGGCTCACGGCGCTGCTCGTGGCCGCCTCGTGGCGCTGGCGCTGGGCGTACATGGCCGCCTCGCTGGCGACGTTCCTGAACATGTACGTGGTCCTCACCACGCTGTACGGGGACATGAACCCCCACGTGTCGGACTGGCTGGGCATCGGGCCGTGGATCCGCTCCTGGTTCGGCGTCTTCGTGGTGGCGGTGCTCCACACCGGAGCCTTCGCCTGGGTCGTGGCCCAGCTGCGGCCCGCCGCCATGCGCCGCCTCTCCGTGGAGATGACGCTGGCCGGGGTCGACGCCGAAGCCGAGCCCGTGCTTCCGCGCCTTGACCACGGCGACCTGGCGGCCGATCCGCCGGTGCCCTGGCCCGCCGACGACGAGGCCGATGACGAGGCCGATGCCGCCGCCGGGGCGGCCGATGACGGGCCGCGGGCCGCGGCCGCAGCCGCCGGGGCCCCGTCCCGGAGCGCCGCGCTCTCCACTGCCCGCCGCGTCTCCGCCGCGCCGCCCGCTCCGCTGCACGGGGGCTCCCGCGACCGCGACCGCCGCCTCGTGCCCGCCTGGTACGACCGCATCGGCTGGGGCGAGACCGGTCCCGTGGACTGGATCCGCGCCCGCTTTGCCGAGACCCCCATCCGCCCGGACCGCTCCGCCGTCCTCCGCCACGAGGGCCGCGGCCGCTGGGACCGCCTGGACGCGTTCCTGCTCGTGGTCCTCGTCCTGGCGTCGCTCTTCCTGCGCGGCTACCGCCTGGCGGAGCCCGCGCGGATGCACTTCGACGAGGTCTACCACGCCCGCACCGCCACGGAGTTCCTCCAGGACTGGCGCTACGGGATCAGCCACGACATCTACGAGTGGACCCACCCGCACCTCGCCAAGTACGTGATGGCGGGCGGCATCGTGGCCTTCGCGGGCCACGACGTCGCCTCGTCCAGCGACCTGGGCGTCCCGGTCCGCGATGCCCTGGTGGAGCCCCGGCGCGAGGACCCGGTGGGCGAGCTTGCGCGGGCCGGCGACCGCCTCTGGGTGGCCACGGGCACGGAGCTGCGCGCCTATGACCTGGAGTCCCGCAAGCTGCTGGTGACCTGGCCCCTGCCCGGTGCCGCGGTCCTCGCCTACGACGACACGTCCAACACGCTGCTGATCGGCACGGACGGCGGCGGGATCCTCACGCTGGACGCGTCCGCACTGGACGTGGACCGGACCGCCCCCGTGGCCGAGCCAGTTCCGCTGGTGACGCTGGAGTCCCCCGCCCGTGCCCTGGCGCCGTACTCGGACGCGCAGCACATCGCCGTGCTGCTGGACGGCGGCGTGGTGGTGAGCGTGGACGCGTCGAGCGGCGCCGAGACGGGCCGGACCACCGTGGACGGCGCGACGGGCATCCTGCCGATCGGCGAGATGGACGGCGTCATCGCCACGCTGGCGGACGTCACGGATCCCGCGGCCGAAGCGGAGGACCTGGCGGGCCTCCTGGGCGGTGACCCGGCGGTCTACGAGCAGGCCCTGGCGCAGCAGGACGTGGACAGCGTCACGCTGGACGCCTCGCTGGCCGGCGAGAACCGCACGGCGCTCCAGGCGGAGATCGACGCCGGCAACCTGCCCGGCATCGCCATCGGCCCGGTGCCCTCGCTCGCGGTCGCGGGCGCAGCCGGCGTCACCTTCCTCTCCACGGCGGCCGCGGTCACCAACGAGGTGGCGTTGGACGGGCCGGCCATCGGCCTCGCCCATGTCTCCGGCGTGGAGGAGGGCACCCAGCTCTACACCGGCACCACGTCTCCCGAGGGGACCCCGCAGATCGCGGTCATCACCGTCTCCGGCGACAACGCCAAGGACGGCCCGGACATCGCGAAGACGTTCGAGACCCCGGGCCAGGTCACCCGCCTCGTCTTCGACCCCGCGGCGGAGCTGGTGGAGGCGCTGGGCACCGCGCCGGACGGCAGCGGCCAGACGGTCTACGTCATCGAGCCCCACGGCAAGGCGGTCTTCGCGGACCACCGGCTGCCGGACGCCCCGGTGGCACTCGCGCTGGACCACAACGAGGACTACCCGTCCACCAGCCGCGGCGAGCTCCTCGCCCTCTCCTCCGGCGGCACCGTGTCCGCCCTGGACGTGGGCCACTACCCCTTCGCCTGGCGGCTGCCCGGCGTCATCTTCGGCGCCCTCACCGCGGGCGTTCTCTTCCTGCTTGGCCGGCTGCTGTTCAAGCGCCGCGCCGTGGGCGTCGCCGTGGGCCTGTTCGTGCTCCTGGACGGGATGTTCTTCGTCCAGAGCCGGATCGCGATGAACGACGTCTACGTGGGCTTCTTCATCCTCGCCGCGTACCTCGTCTTCGCCTGGCTCTGGCTGGACCCGCCGCGCTCCCGCTGGGCG